>JAJYZM010000088.1 GCA_021799935.1 bacterium
CATACTTTCCCCGAAGTTCATTCTGCTGGACGAGCCGTTTTCGGGAATTGACCCTATAGCCGTCGAAGATATGCAGGATATTCTTACGGATTTAAGAAACGATTCCATAGGAATCCTGATAACCGACCATAATGTAAGAGAGGCATTAAGGATATGCAACAGCGCCTATATAATTAACGACGGAAAAATTATAGAAAAAGGCTCTCCCTCCCATATTATTTCCAGTTCCATAGTAAAAAGATTCTTCCTCGGAGAAAAGTTTAATTTGGGTATCTGAGCCGAATGTTATATAATAATATTATATAAATAAAGGTAGTTTTTTCGGAGTTTAGTATGAGCGGTATGGAATTAAGGCAAAATCTGAAGCTGTCACAGCAGTTGGTTATGACCCCGCGCCTTCAGCTTGCTATTAAAATGCTGGCGTTGAACAATATCGAACTTTCCGATATGGTCAAGCAGGAAATACTGGAAAATCCAATATTAGACCAGGAAACTGCCGGAGCAAAGAGCGAAGAAGATGCCGAAAGCGAAAATTTTAAGCCGGCAAACGAAGCAATGCCCGATGCCGGCGGAGCCATAGCCGAAGCCGAAGACGGATTTAAGGAAATTGCCCAATACTTAGTCAACTATAACGAACAGTTTGTCGATTTATCCAGGGACGACGGCAGTTACGGCGGAGCCGACAAAAATTATTTAGAATACAAGCTGGAAAATAGTTTTTACGCGGGCAAAACCCTTTACGAGCATTTAATGGAGCAGGTGAGAACGGGAGATTTTTCCGACGAGGAAATTTTGCTTGCAGGATATATCGCTGGCAATTTGGATTCTAAAGGACTGCTTGCCGTCTCCAGGCATGACCTTGAGGATTTTGCGGTAAATGCCGGGGTGCGCAATAACGCTAAGCTGTTTGTCGCCGAAACTCTTAGTAAAATTAACAGGCTTGAGCCGGTGGGTCTCGCCGCAGAAAATACGTTGTCGAGCCTGTTGCTCCAGGCCGGTTATTATTTTAAAGACGATGTCCTGCTTAGGGACATAATTGAAAAATACCTGAAAGAAGTAGCAAATAAAAATTATCAAAAAATATCCAAAGAAACGGGAAAAAGTATAAAGGATGTTTTAAGTTCGATAGAAAATCTCAGAAAATTAAACCCGAACCCTGCGGCTAATTTCAGCAGGGAAGAACCCCGCTACATAGTCCCCGACCTGTTTTTAAAAAAAGAGGGCGGGCGCTACGTCGTGTTTATGGACGATAATTCTATTCCTCAAATTAGAATAAACGGCTATTATAAAAAAATTATAAGCGGAGAGATCGAAGTATCCGGCGATATGAAAAGCTACGCTGAAGAAAGATTTAAGTCGGCTTTATGGCTTATGAAGAGCATAGATACCAGAAAAGAAACAATTTTAAATATTGCGCAAAAAATAGTCGATAAACAAACGGAATATTTTAATAAAGGCGTCGGGAACCTAAAGCCTTTAATTTTAAAAGATATAGCCGAAGAGCTTAATATTCACGAATCTACGGTATCTAGAGCGACGGCCAATAAATATTTAAGCACGCATATCGGCGTTTTCGAGCTGAAGGATTTTTTTACGGGAGCGTCGTACGGGGCATCTTCTTCGGAAAACGTTATGACGAGGATAAAAGCTATTATAGATTCCGAAAATTCGTCGGGTAAAATTTTCAGGGACAACGAGATAACCGCTCTGCTTAAAAAACAGGGAATCACGATAGCCAGAAGGACTATTGCAAAATACAGGGAAATTATGAACATACCCCCGTCAAACATCAGAAGCAAGGGAATAAAATTATAATTATATAAAAATAATAACAAATTAAAATCGATTAATTAACTGTCCAAAATTGCCGATAGAAAATTTTAATTCTGGATTCCTGCTTACGCAGGAATGACTTTGCAGGTTTTAAGTTCTTCACCCAACGGGTGTCATTCACGCGTAGGCGGGAATCCAGTGTTTATATAACTTTAATGCCATTTTAACGGTTTTTATCGGCAATTTTGGGTAACTAAAAAGGGAGAGTGAACAGATGAACATTGCGGTTACTTTTAAGCATATCGATTCGAGCGACGCTATAAGAAAATATGCCGAATCGAAGGTTTTGAAACTCGAAAAATATTTAAATAATATTCTGGAGGCCCACGTTACTTTAAGCATAGAACGCGTTGACCACAAAGAATCGGGCGTTGCCCAGATTAAACTGTCGGCTAAAAACCTTAACGTTAACGCGGAGGAAAAATCCGCAGATATTTACAGCGCTATAGACCTCTTATTGGAAAAGGTGGAGGCGCAGATTAAAAAACATAAAGAAAAGATAAGAAGAAAAGAACACGCAGAGGAAGGCGCAGGCGCAGCCGAGCCGGATGAGGACGTTTCCAATCTTGAAGTAAAAGACGATTACGAAAGACAGCCTCTCAGCGTTAAAGAAGCTTTGCATAAATTAGAAAAAAGAAATAAAGATTTCATAATTTTTAAAGATAAAGAATCTTCTAAAATATCTTTTATTTTTAGGGGAGAAGACGGGGGGTTTTCGTTAATTACGCCCGAATTGTAAGAAAATATGGAAAAACCCAATATAATATTAGTCAGCGGGATTTCCGGTTCGGGGAAGTCGTCGGCGTTAAAAATTTTTGAAGACAAAGGTTTTTTTTGCGTAGATAATATGCCAATGCTTCTTTTGCCTAAATTTTTCGAATTAGGTTTGTCGGCGAGGCTGAAGAATATACTTTTTGTCGTCGATATAAGGGAAAAAAGTTTTTTAGGCGAGTTAGAAAATTATATTAAATTTTTAAAACGCCGGTCGGGATTTTTTAAATTTATTTTTTTCGACGCAAGAGACGACATAGTCATAAGGAGATATTCCGAAACCCGAAGAAAGCATCCTTTATCGGGAAGCGACATATCCTCCGCGGTTAAAAAAGAGCGCAGGCTTCTTAAAAAAGCAAAAACGGCCGCAGATGCGGTTATAGACACTTCCGATATTAAAATCCACGAACTTGAGCATATCTTATCTTCGCATTTAGAAGGGCTTATATTTCCCGTTTCATTTTCCGTTAAAATAATTTCATTCGGTTTTAAATACGGTCTGCCGCTAGAGGCGGACACCGTTTTCGACGCAAGATTTCTTCCGAACCCATTTTTCGTAGAGCCTTTAAAAGGTTTGACCGGCATCGATACCGAAATAGCCGATTATATGTTTTCTTTTAAAGAATCCAAAGAATTTATAAAACGTATAGCCGATTTTTTAGTTTTTACCCTGCCTCTTTACAGGAGGGAAAACAAATCTTATTTTACCGCCGGAATAGGCTGTACCGGAGGCGTCCACAGGTCTGTTTTCGTAGTCGAAGAATTAAAAAAAAGGCTCGGTAGCATTAACGACGAATACGGAATATCGTATTTGCACAGAGACATTCAAAAACAATAAATAAATTGACCTTGAGGCGTATTTATTATATTATATAACTAAATATATTTATTTTTCTAATTTTTAAAAGGTGAATTATCATGAACAATAAAAAATCTAGTTTTATTTTTACGTCCGAGTCGGTAACCGAAGGCCATCCTGATAAAATTTGCGATAAAATATCCGATTCTATCCTTGATGCTTTTATAGCGCAGGATAAATATTCCAAAGTCGCCCTTGAAACTATGGTGACGACCGGGCTTGTAGCCATTGCCGGCGAGGTTTCGTCCAACGGTTCGGTAAATTATCAGGATATAATAAGAAACGTTATAAAAGAAATAGGATACGACGATTCGTCAATAGGTTTCGATTATAAAAGCTGCGGGATAATAGCGGCCGTCGGTAAACAGTCTTCCGATATAAGAATGGGCGTCGAAAGGGAAAAAGACGAAGACCAGGGTGCCGGCGACCAGGGGCTGATGTTCGGATACGCCACGTCGGAAACGGAAGATTTTATGCCTGCTCCTATATATTACGCACATAAATTAACGAAAAGACTTGCAGAGGTTAGAAAAACCGGCGTTCTGGATTTTATAAGACCGGACGGTAAATCCCAAGTTTCCGTCAGATACGTAAACGGCGAACCGGATAAAATTACTTCCATAGTTCTTTCCACCCAGCATACGGAGTCGGTATCGCAGGAAAAACTTAAGGATGCCGTAATTTCCGAAGTTATAGGCAAGACTATACCTGCGGAACTTATGGATAAAGATACTAAATTTTTTATAAACCCTACGGGGCGTTTTGTCATAGGCGGCCCTAACGGCGACACCGGGCTTACCGGAAGAAAAATAATAGTCGATACATACGGTGGAATGGGCAGGCACGGCGGAGGAGCTTTTTCGGGAAAGGACCCTTCAAAAGTCGATAGAAGCGGTTCCTATATGGCAAGATTTATAGCTAAAAACGTGGTCGGCAGCGGCGTAGCTAAAAAATGCGAAGTTCAGGTAGCATACGCCATAGGCGTCGCCGAACCGGTTTCTGTTATGGCAAATACTTTCGGTACGGGAATTTATCCCGACGAAGCTATTTCGCTGGCTATTTGTAAAGTTTTTAGTTTAAAGCCTTATAACATCGTTAAAACCCTTGACCTTTTAAGGCCTATTTATGCTAAGACATCCAACTACGGACACTTCGGAAGATTCGACGACGATTTCGTATGGGAAAAACTTAATAAAATCGAAGAAATCAAGAAAGAGGCTCAGAGCTTAAGCAAAACTAAAGAATTCGTATAAAAGTTCGACTATATTAATTTATATAATAATAAATCTGGAGATTTAAATGGCGGATATAAAAGACGTTAAACTTGCAAAACAGGGCAAAGAAAGAATTTTATGGGCGGAACAGGATATGCCCGTTTTGGGATTAATAAAAGGGCAGTTTGCCGAAAAAAAACCTTTTAAAGGTTTAAATATGGGGCTATGTCTTCATGTAACGGCCGAAACGGCAAACCTTGCTAGAACTCTTAACGAAGGCGGGGCGAACGTATATCTGTGCGCTTCCAATCCGCTTTCGACACAGGACGATGTAGCCGCCTCCCTTACAAAGGATTTCGGAATCGACGTTTACGCCATAAAAGGGGAAGATTCCGATACCTATTATAAACACATAGAAAGCATACTCAGCCATGAGCCTAACGTTACCCTCGACGACGGCGCCGACCTAATATCGGTAATACATAAGAAGCATAAAAAATTAATTAAAAATATTAAGGCGTCTATGGAGGAAACGACTACCGGCGTAATAAGGCTTCGCTCTATGCAGGCGGCCGGAGAACTCAAGATACCCGTTATAGCGGTTAACGACGCCGACGCCAAGCATCTTTTCGACAACAGGTACGGCACGGGTCAATCTACTATCGACGGAATAATAAGAGCTACGGATATGCTTCTAGCGGGCAAAAATTT
>JAJYZM010000089.1 GCA_021799935.1 bacterium
CGCCGTCCGGTTCATATTCATCTTCAAACTCGCCGGTTTCTTTAAATATAGCGTTAACCGCCGAAAGTTCGTTCCGGTTCTCCCTGACTCTGATAATAGACCTTCTGAATTCATGATAACAGACCGAACATGCCATAACTAAGTTTTTAGAGCCGAGCCTGTTTTTGGCAAGCATCATATTTCTTAATGGCATATACATCGACGCCGCCCCTTTGGATTTCATTTCTCCTATTCCGCAGCAGTTATAATCCGGTATTTCTATAAGTTCTATGCCCATTTTTTTTGAAACTAATTTAGAACTGTTATCGTATGCCCTATCGATAGTCAATAGGGCGCATCCAGGATAATACGCCGCCTGATTTTCGCTTAATTTATCCATTTAAACCCCCGTCCCGCCGTTTTCGATTGTATTTAGGTTTTTTAAATAATTTTCTATCGCTTCTTTCGACCTGCTCCAGTTATGAGGCTTTCCCAGCCTTAATATAGAAAAAGCCCTGCCGTCTTTAGCCATCTTAAAAATGGCGTCTCTTTCGATTTTTCCGAGCAGTTCTTTGGTTCTTCCAGTTTTTTGCATTGCGGACGTATGAAGTTTTGCCAGATCTAACCTTCCGTGGCCTATAATCATATCGTCGTATATCTTCTTAACGTCTTCGTCAACTTTTAATTTGCTGTGGACTTCTTCGGGAAAATATTTTTTAATTACAAGCCCAAGGGCTTCCATCATTTCTGCGGGATTTACCTGTTTCGGACATCTCTGCGAACATTTATAGCATCCCACGCATCTCCATGCGACGTCTATATATTTTTTCAGTTCCTTTAAGTTGCCCAACTGCATCATATAAATAAACGCCCTGGGATTAAACCTCCTGTATAAAGGCGTCACGGTACAGCTTGCCGTGCACATTCCGCACTGCCAGCACCTGTTTATCCTCGAACCGACGACGGTATCTTTAATTTCCCGAAAAAAACTCCTGTCGAACTCGGAATCTACTCTTGAAAGAATAAAAGTATTCCATCTGCCCGATACGTCCACGCCGTCTATTACTAAATTTTTTTCTTCTTTAATGCTGTCGTCTTCTATAAGGTGCCTTGCTACGATATGCTCGCCTTTTTCGGCGGCCGGTCTTTGTTCCTGTTTTTCCAAAGCCATAAATCCTCCGCGTTTCAATAATCCCTTAAAGCGCTTATTAAAATATTATTCTTATTACACGTCTGTCATACCCGCATCTCTAATTTTTCTATCCCGAGCAGTTTTTTCATTAAGGCGAATCCTTCGGGAACGCCGACGGACAGAGATTTTGATTCCGCATATACCATTTTGTAAACGTAATCGGAATACATATAGCTCAAAAGAATATCCGCTCCGTAAGGGCGGTTTAAATTAAGCCCGTTTTTACCCGACAGTTCATACAGATAATCTATTTCGTCTTTCATTTCCCTTATGCTGAAAGGCATAATATACGGACTGCCGTCCCATGTCCTTTTTAAAAAATCTGCCGTATAAGGCAGGCATCCCGTTCCGTTATCCTGCCTGTAAACCCACGAAGTCCACAAAACATTCTTCTGCGGTTCGTAAAAATGCAAAATTTCTAAAGCTATATCCCTTTTGACTATAACGTCTTCATATGAAAACGATTCTAAAAAACGCCCCGTTCTTATTTCGGCCGATTTTTTGGAATCAGCCAGAATGCCGAACGCTTTATTCAGATTTTCCGCGCTCTCGGCGTTTAAAATTTTTTCCTTATGTCTTCTTACAGAAAAAATCAAAGACAATATTTTGTCGAATGCGTCTTTTTCTAATCCGCCGCCGGTTTTTATTATATCCGATAAAAATTCCTTTATAATTTCTGTTTTAATGCTCAAAAGACCGTTAAAAAGCTCTATTTTTCCATCAGGCAAATTTCCTCGGACTATTTCGAAAAATTTTTCTTCGTATCTTTTATCGATTTTATTATTTTTTAGAATATAAGGCATTTTACCTGTTTTTTACCGCATACGTATAAGCGTTCATCGCTGCTGCGGCGCCTTCGGTAATAGAATCCGAAATAGCCTTCGGTCCGGTGCATGCGCCCGCCAGAAAAATTCCCGGCTTATTCGACTTAAACGGCGACAGCGTAATGTTTTCCGGCTTTAAAAATCCGTGTTCGTCGAGTTCGATGCCGAGTTTGCTTGATATTTCCGGCGACTGGGGTCCGCCTTCCATGCCGGAAGCCAGAACTACCATATCGAACGGAATTTCGAACGGCCCCCTTAAGAGCGTGTCTTCGCCTTTGCATATAACCGTGTTATCCGGTCCGGAGGTGATTTCGGCAATTCTGCCTTTAACTATCTGCACGTCATACTCTTCCATAGCCTGCCAGTATAAATCCTCAAAAAAACCGTAAGTCCTAATATCCATATAAAATATATATGCTTCGCAGTCCGGAAAATGCTCTCTCAGTTCGATAGCCTGTTTTACGGAAACGGTACAGCAAACTCTTGAGCAATACTGGTTTCCGACATGCCTATCCCTTGAACCTACGCACAGAATAAAAGCTATTTTTTTAGGCGGCTTCCCGTTTGAGGGTCTTACGAAATTATTCTCTCCCATCATTCTTTCGAGGTCTTTTATATCTATAACGTCGTCGAACAGCTGGTAAGAATATTTTGCGTCCCTTGCCGGGTCGAAATGCTCGAAACCCGTCGCCACGATAACCGAATCGAATGTTTTCTTTTCGCTTCCGTCCGCCGATTTGAGCGTAACATCGAATTTTTTGCCGTTTTCTTTAAAATCCGAAATTTCCGAAGAATAATAAACTTTGATGCCGCCGCCGGCTTCCGCCTTTTTAATCAACTCTCCAATTACGTTATCGGCGGGCTGCATATCCGGGAACAAAAATTTATATTTGAATTTTTTAGGGTTGCCTCCGAGAAACGAATCTCTTTCAACAAGAGCTACGTTGACTCCCAATTCGGAAAGCATCACTGCCGCGTTTAAACCTGCCGGACCTCCGCCGACCACTAAAATATTTTCAGACATAAACATCCTCCATTGACTCGCCGCGTTAATTAATATTAATTAATCTTTATTTTTCCCCTCGTTTTTATTCCTTTTTAACTTTTCGGATACTCGTATAAATTGACGGTTTTACCGCCCGCCTTCAGTTCTTCGAGATATGCGTTATATTCTTCTTCCGATTTCTTCCAGTCGATTCCCATTTTTTCGCATAGCGGTCTCCAATCCGTCGTATGCCATTGAAGCTGGACGATTTTAAAAACGTCCGCGCCGCAGGCTAATGCCGCAAACATAACGTCCGCCATTACGGGAACCTGTTCGGTATAACCCATAGCTTTTCCTATCCACTGGTTCTTGTCTAACGTCGTAGTGCATCCCGTATCCTGAGTAATGCAAACGTCGGAATGGGCCTCCCTTACCATAGGCCTTATTTTTCTGTCCATTACGAAAGACCTCGACGCTTCCCTTTCCGTCAATATATGCCTGAAACCGAAACCGCAGCAGTCGTACCAAGTCGAATAATCGGCCACCTGCGCGCCGAGAGCAAGCGCGACGCCCGTAGAAACCGCCGTTCTTTTTCCCGCATATATATCTTTGTCGTAAATGCAGTCTTCCGGAATCATTTTATAGGTATGGCAGGCGGGATGAACGGTCGCTATAATATTGCTTAAGTCGTATTTTTTTAACTTTGCTATTTCAAAACGCATAACGTGGACCCATTCGCTGTAATGTACGATATATTCGGGGATGACCAGTTCCCTGCCTATCTTGTGCATAATCCTTCTGACCTCGTCCCTAAGCTCTTTATATTCTACGAGCATATTTCGCATTTCTTTATAATCGCCGAACGTAGTGGCGCAGTGAAACAGCGGAAATAAGCCTAATTCGTATGCCCTGTGCCAGTTTCTCACGGCTACCGCCGCAAGCCCTACCGGATTAGACGTGGCGGAACCGTGATAATTCCAGGCGGTGCAGGAGGTCTGATTTCTCTCGTCCACGTATTCCAAGCCTAACTGATTCATAAACCACAGAAGCGAAACGGGATAGCCCGGAATATTGCCGCACTGCCCGCAGGATTTATGATGCCATATTTTATTTGTAGGAATTTTTTTCTTCCAGCCGAATAAAGTATCAGCCTCTATAGCCTTATTCTCGTCTTTAATATGTATGACCTTGACCTCGCCTTTTGCCTCAAGCTCGAGAAGCTGTTCGTGAATATCTTCGAGTTTTCTACCCGCGGCGTGTATATAATCGGATTTTACGTTTGCAAGACCTAGCCTGTTGCTGATTTCCATAGCCATATTTATGTCTCCTTATAAAAATTAAGGCATATTACCGCCTATCGTCAAGAACTCCTGACGTCGTCCACTATATCCTGTATTATTTCGTAAAGCGAAGGGTCGACGGCTTCTATTATTTTAAAAACTCCGGCTTCGTCGAATATGTCGTACAGCTCTTTCATCGCTTCCGGGGCGACGTCCCACGATAAATTCGTCACCTGCAGAGTCGGCATAGGAATCGCTTTTCTTTTTGCGGCAAGGTCGGTAGAAGCATATCCTATATGAGGACCCCAGTCGGGAAAGAAATCCGGCTGTATCATATCCGGCGACAGCTGATTTCCGTATGCGGTAAGTTTTAAAAGCACCCTCGAGTAAGGCTTAAGGACTTTTCTAGCCGATTCGAAGCCTCTCCTGACGGCAATCTCCCTTAATATAGCTATAATGCCTCCGGGACTGTTCAAAAACGGACAAATCATAGCGCAGGTAAAACACTGAAAACATGCCCATATATATTCGTCCATCATCGTCCAGATAAGTTCGGGGTCTTTAGACTTCATATTTTGAAGGACTATGCGCGGGGAAAAATCGAAAAATCTGTGGGGCGGACATCCGCCTGTACATACGCCGCAGTTTAAACATCCTCTGACATATTCTTCGTATCTGAAATCTTTTCTGGCTTCTTCGAAGATTTCTTTTTTAAATTCGGAAGGAACTATACTTACTCCATTTTCGTCATATTCCATAAAGCTCTCCTGCTTTACCGTTTTCGTTTATGTAATATATAATATAAAGATTATCATAATAAACTAATAAGTCAACCGGAGGATAAAATATTTTTAATTTTATTCTTTAAATAGTATCTTCTATATTTTCGACGTTTTCCATTTCGGAGGTTTTTGTCCTGCCACCTCCGCCCATCATATCGAGTTCGTATGAAGAAGACGAAAAATGTTCGTCGGGAGCGGGGGACGCCGCATGTAAAATCTGTAGATACTGGAGAATAGTAACGAAAAATAAGCCGCCTATCATATTGCCTATGATAGTCAAAGGAACGTAGCGGTAAAGCCATGGAAGATATGAAATATGGGAACCGGTATTGATTG
>JAJYZM010000090.1 GCA_021799935.1 bacterium
AAGTTTTTTAAAATACGAAGATGTTTTATCTACTAATCAGCCGGTAATTATTACGGGGAGGATAGATTTTTCGGGGTTAGACTTGTCCGTATTAAGCAATAAAGGAATACAGACGGCGGATGACGAAGATTTATCCGGAACCTACGCACCGGAAGACGATATATATAAACAGGAAGATAATACGTTAACGGAAAATGCGGGGCAGGATACCGCTTTAATTAACGGAGACGCCGATACGGGCATTAAAATTATCGGCGAAACCATAGAACTGCTTGACGCCGTAAAAGTTAAACTGCCGGTACAACCGGCAGCAGAGGCTTGTATTATAGAAATCAAAGACAATGTTGTTATGCTTGACGGCGCCGAATTTAAAAAAATGCTTTTTGAAATTAAAAAAAGTTTTTCCGAAGCAAAAGGAAACGATAAGGTAATATTCAGAATTTCAGGATACAGCATTACCCTTGGAGAAAATATTGCCGTGGACAAATCTTTATTGAAATCCAATCCGTTATCTAATTACTTGAATATTATTTAATAGATGGTATAATAAAAAAACGAAAATATAAAAAGTTACATTTAACAAACAAATAAAATAATAATAATAAGTAAAAAAATATAAAATTTATCATGGCATTACAGTATTTGGATTTTGAAAAACCGATCATTGAGCTGGAACAGAAGATAGAAGAACTTAAGACTTTTAATCTTGGAGGATTTACCGATGTCGAAGACGAGATTAAAAACCTTGAAACAAAAAAAGAAAAACTTATAAAAGATATTTTTAAAAATATAAACAACTGGCAGATTACCCAGTTATCAAGGCATCCGCTGAGACCGTACGCTATGGATTATATAGAAACGGCGGCGGAAAATTTTATAGAACTTCACGGCGACAGGCGGTTTATGGACGACAAAGCCGTAGTAGGCGGATTCTGTTTCATGAACAATGAGCGGGTGCTTATAGTAGGCCATCAGAAAGGGCGGAACACTAAAGATAAAATGTGCAGAAATTTTGGCATGCCGCATCCCGAAGGCTACAGAAAAGCGCAAAGGCTTTTTAAGCTTGCCGACAGATATAAAATTCCTATCGTAACTCTTATAGATACTCCGGGGGCATATCCAGGCTTGGGAGCGGAAGAAAGAGGGCAGTCTGAGGCTATAGCCGAAACGATATACGAATTATTAAACGTTAACGTTCCGGTGATATCGGTAATTATAGGAGAAGGCGGAAGCGGAGGCGCTCTTGCTTTTGGAACAGGCAACAGCGTATTAATGATGGAATATTCCGTTTATTCGGTTATATCGCCTGAAGGATGCGCTTCTATTTTATACAAAGATACTTCTAAAACGGAAGAAGCGGCAAATTCTTTGAAATTAACCGCAAAAGACCTGCTTAACGACTCTAAGGCCATAGACGGCATTATAGCGGAACCTCTCGGCGGCGCACACAGGGATCCTAAACTTGCCGCCGAAAATTTAAAGAAAGCAGTCTTGGAAAATATAAACGAATTGAAAAAATACAAAGGAGAAGATTTAAGAAACCAAAGAATTGAAAAGTTTTCCAAATTTTAAATTCATTAATATTCAATAATAACGTTTTATTACTTTATGGTAGAATATCCAGATATTGCTTATTTTCTTTCAAAAGACCTTATTTCTAAAAATTCCAGGGAAGAGATATATGAAAAAATTTCGATAACGGCCTCTAAATTCATAAAGAGCGATATCGTCACTATTTTTATGCTCAACGAGGATACAGAAAAAATAAACTGCGTAAATTACTACCAGGACGGAAAATTTATAAAGAAAGATTTAGAAATATTGCTCGGCGAAGGTTTAATAGGTTCGGTTATAGAGAACGGCGAATCTTTGGTAAGTTCGAATTTAAAAACGGATTTATCGGATATATACTATGAACTTGAAAAACAGTTTACGGGAATGTCGTCTATGCTCAGCGTTCCTATTTATGCGGGATCGTTAGTTTTAGGCGCTTTAAATATATACGGCAAAGAAATATATGAATTTTCGGAAGAAGAAGTAAAAATAGCCAAGTTTATCGCAATGCTGGGCGGTATTTTCATATACAGCCTGACTCTTTATGAAAACGCAAATCTTTTATACTTAAGGCAAAAAGAAGAAAGCCGCAAAATATCCGACCTGTTGGAAATTTCAAAATTAGTCTCTTCGTCGTTAGATCTCACCAGTATTATAGATTACTCTATAAAAAGGCTTATGAATTATACAAAAACGGATTCCGCCCTCGTATATCTTAAAGACAATAATAAAGACGTAAATCAATTCTGTTATGAATTTTTTAACTGCAATATGACGGGATGTTCTATTTACGGCGGGAGTATCAACTGCTATAATATCACGGAATTCAGCTGTCCTTTCGTAAAATGCCCTCAAGAAAATAAAATATTGCAAAAATGCAACGATTGCGATTTCTTCAAAAATATTTCATTAAAATTATTTAACGCTTACGGTATGGATGCTTCGTTTTCCGGCCACGATACATTTAAATTAAACGGTTGTAAATGCTTAAAAGCCGTAAGTTCCGATTATCCTACTATAAATTACTATGAAGAAGATTCCGTTTCCGGAAGCGAAAACAATTCGCCTTGCGACTGTTTTTTGAAAGATGTTTCCAAAAAGACTTTTATAGCTACTCCCGTTAAGACCGACAAGGATTTTCTCGGTCTTATTTTTCTTTTAGGAAAAACAAAAACGGAATATTCAATGGAAACTATCGATTTTATAGCAAACATTTCAAGCATAATTTCGGTTGCGGTTTATAACGCCCAAACGCTTAACTATATCGAAGAAGAACATTTTGAAACTATAAGCTCTATATCCGAAGCTATAGAAGCAAGAGATACATATACTAGAACGCACGGCGACAGGCTTATAGACTACGGCGTTATGGTGGCTAAAGAGCTTGGACTAAGCCATAACGAAATTAAAAATATAAGATATGCGGCGGCAATGCACGACGTGGGAAAAATAGGCATAAAAGATTCAATATTAAATAAGCAGGGCAAACTTACGGACGAAGAATACGAAGAAATTAAAAAACATCCGGAAATAGGCTATAACATGCTAAAAAAAATAAAGTTTTTAAGCCATATAGCAAACGACGTTCTTCACCATCAGGAAAGATACGACGGAAAAGGCTATCCCTTCGGTCTTTCCGGCGAAGACATCCCTATAGCCTCAAGAATTATAGCGGTAGTCGATACTTTTGACGCAATGACGACCGACAGGCCTTACAGAAAAGCTCTTCCGGTTGAAACGGCGCTGGAAGAAATTAAAAAAAATTCCGGAACCCAGTTCGATCCGAATGTAGTCGAGGCATTTTTGAAAGCCGTAAAGTCTTCCTAAAAGATAATGAAATCTATAATGATACAGGGGACGTCAAGTTCCGCAGGCAAGAGCGTTTTAACCGCCGGATTTTTAAGGTACTTTGCAAACAAAGGGGTAAACTGCTCGCCTTTTAAATCCCAGAATATGTCGCTTAACAGTTTTATTACGGAAGACGGTTCCGAAATTGCCGTTTCTCAAGCGGTACAGTCGGAAGCTGCTTTTAAAAAACCGCTTAGGCAGATAAATCCGATTTTAATAAAGCCTTCTTCCGATACCGAAATGCATCTGGTTCTGGATGGAAAACATTTCGGCAATATGAATTTTGAAGAATACAATACCAAAAAAAGTTTTTTTTTAAAAAAAGCCGCCGAATCTTTTGATTTTTTAACGGAACGCAACGAACTTGTTATAGCGGAAGGCGCAGGAAGTCCGGCTGAAATAAATCTCTATAAGTATGATATCGCCAATATGGGTTTTGCCGAAATTTATAATATGCCGGTAATTTTAATCGCCGATATAGAAAGAGGGGGCGTTTTTGCGTCTTTATACGGAACCGTAAAACTGCTGAAGCCTAAATGGAAAAAATTGGTCAAAGGCTTTATAATAAATAAGTTCAGAGGTAATATTTCTATACTGAAGCCCGGTATCGACGAAATAGAAAAACGTTTAAAAATACCGTGCGCAGGCGTAATTCCTTATATTAAAAATATTCATATAGAGGCCGAAGACAGTTTAAACATCAAAAATTATGCAAGCATATCAGGCATATACGCCGATAACGGCGGAAAGATTAAAATAGGAATAGTCCGATTAGAGCATATTTCAAATTTTAACGAATTCGACCCTCTTTTTTTTGACGAAAGATTTCATATCGTTTTTTTCGATGCCGTTCCGATTGGCGAAGCCGGTAAATTTGATATAATAATAATTCCGGGAACTAAATCTACCGCTTCGGATTTAAACCAAATTAAAAAGTCGGGAATTTTTGATTATATAAAAAGATTCGAAAAACTTAATAAAGGTATTATATTGGGAATCTGCGGCGGTTTTCAGATGATGGGAGACGTAATAAAAGATCCTTATAAACTTGAATCCCGTAAAAATTCGGAGAATTTAGAAACCGTCGGCGGGTTCGGGTTTTTTGACCTTGAAACGATATTGTCGGACAAAAAAATAACCGTCAGCGGAAAGTATGATTTTAACGGCAGTTTCCTTGACGGTTACGAGATTCATAACGGAAGGAGTTTTTTAAAAGATACCGCAAATGTTAAATTTAAACATGGACAAGGCGACGAAGACCTTTCGTTTTTTTTGTTTAAACACGCAAACGATAATTCCGGCGGTAAATGCGCTTTAGAATTTCAGGATAAAAACGAAGTTTTATCGCTAATCTCTATAGACGGAAGAAAAATAGGAACTTATGTTCACGGATTGTTTGCCGATAAAGTATTTAGGGATTTTTTAGAAGACCTTATAAATAAAAACAATAAAAATAAAAACAATAAATACGGTTTACCGAATAATAACCGTGATTATACAGACGTTAAAAATGAAAGTTTTAACATTCTTGCCGACAATATAGAAAAATACGTCGATATGAAACTGTTTAAAGAAATAACGCGTATTTAATGTATTCCATGTTTATATTATTTATATTAAAAGAACTTCCTAGAAGACAAATAAGTTCCTGCGATTCCCGATATTAAGGCTATTAAAAATACGGCGGCAATCTGCACGGCGTTTAAAAAAATTATTTTTATATGGAAAAAATTTAAAAAGCCGTCAAATCCATAAAATATAAATATTTTATAAATTGAGTAAAGCAGCGAGATAGAAACTAAAAAAGCTAAAACGGTGCCTATTTCACCTTCTATAAACATAGGTATTCTTATATAGCCGTCGGTAGCTCCTATAAGCCTCAGTATTTCTATTTCGTTTTGTTTTCGCAATATAATAAGTTTTATTGCGCTGTACGATATAAAAACGGACAGAA
>JAJYZM010000091.1 GCA_021799935.1 bacterium
CCTTATCCTGGTTTGTATATTTAGGAGCGGAGCCGTGGGTGGCTTCAAAAACGGCTATGGTATCCGACATATTTGCTCCCGGAGCCATACCCAAACCGCCGACCTGTGCGGCTAAAGCATCGGACATATAGTCCCCGTTAAGATTTGGCAACGCCAAAACCGAATACTCGTCCGGCCTGAGAAGTCCCTGCTGAAACATAGAATCCGCAATCCTGTCTTTAATAATAATTTTATCGGTATGGCCGGTAACTTCGGCTTCCGTTATCAATTTACTGCCGAACTCGTCTTTCGCTACTTCGTATCCCCAGTCTTTAAAAGCGCCTTCCGTAAATTTCATTATATTGCCTTTATGGACTAAAGTTACGCTCGATTTTCCGTTGTCTATTGCATACTGGATAGCCTTTTTAATAAGTCTTTTAGACGCGAAAGGTCCCATCGGTTTTATTCCGAGGCCGGCGTCCTCTCTTATTTTTTCTTTATTTTTAGGGTCGAGCGATATTAAAAAATCTCTGAGTTTTTTTGCTTCCGCGCTTCCCGACCTGAATTCGATACCCGCATAAATGTCTTCGGTATTTTCCCTGAATATTATCATATCGACTTTTTCCGGATGTTTAACCGGAGAGGGTATTCCTTTATAATATTTAACAGGTCTGACGCATGCAAAAAGGTCGAGCACCTGCCTGATAGTAACGTTTAAAGACCTGAAGCCGCCGCCTACGGGCGTGGTTAACGGCCCCTTAATGCTAACGGAATATTCTTTGAGGGCGGTTATAGTATCTTCGGGAAGATACTGGCCTTCCCCGTATTTTTCGACCGCTTTTTCTCCTGCGTAAACTTCGAACCAGTGGATTTTTCTTTTGCCGTCGTAAGCTTTTTTAACCGCCGCATTGATAACGGTGTGCATTGCCCTCGTTAAATCTGCGCCAATTCCGTCGCCTTCGATAAAAGGAATAATGGGGTCGTTGGGAACTTCAAATTTGTTTGGCCCTAAGACCTTGATTTTCGAACCTTCCTTGGGTTCGGTAAGTTTTTGATAAGATGCCATAGATAGATTACCTCCTTATAATCTATTTAAGTTAAATTAGAATAAAGCCGAAATTTAAGTTGCTATAGATTATAATAAAACATTTTTTTAAAATCAAGCAAAAAATTAGTTTCGTTAGATAAAATCTTTAAACGAATTTAAAAAAGCCTTAAATAAAGACGAGCCTGAAACGAAAAATAAACCGCTGTTTTGGGCTAATGTTTCGGAATAACGGTCGGCGCTGTATTTCCCGTCCGCATTTTTGTGCCGCGTAGAAAAACCGCAGAAAGGAACGGGCTCCGGCGTATGTTTTTTCAGTTTGACCTGATTGTAATGGTCCGGTAAAACCATTACGGTATATCCTCCGAATTTCTTAAGCCCTTGAAGCACCCCGCCGGCTATAAAATTATCGAAATCTTCTATAGCTTTGAGTTTTTTTTCTATGCTTCCTTCATGAGAAGCCTCGTCGGTAGCCTCGACGTGGATGTAAACAAAATCGCCGCCGTTTAACGATTCTAATCCGTATTCGACTTTGCCCTTGTAATTCGTATCTAAATATCCCGTGGCTCCCGGAACGTTTATGACTTTTAGTCCGGCATATTTTCCTATTCCTTTAACCAAATCTACGGCCGAAATAACCGAACCGCTCAAACCGTAGGCTTCTTTGATAGTAGGCATCGAAGGCTTGTATCCCTGCCCCCAAAGCCATATAGAATTTGCCGGAAGTTTTCCTGCGGCAACCCTTTTTTTATTAACCTCGTGATGCTCCAATATTTTTTCCGCCTTATGTATTATTTCAAGTATTTCCGGACTCGAAGCCGCTCCGTGAGGAAGATATTCGTCTATTTGCAAATCCGGTATATCGTGCGGCGCAACGGTTTGAAGTCCCGTTATATCCATGCCTTCGGCAACCAGAAGATGCCTGTAGCTAACCCCCGGATAAAAATGAAATTTATCGCTGGAAAGTTCTTCCCGAAATGTTTCTATTATGCTTTTTGCTTCTTCGGTAGTAATATGTCCGCCGGAATAGTCGTGCATATATCTTTTTCCATCTTTTTCCAGTATATTTACGAGGTTAAGCCTGAACGCCACGTCGTCTTTTCCGAGTTCGACGCCCATGCTAGCCGCCTCTAACGGCGACCTTCCTGTGTAATAATTTAACGGGTCGTAGCCGAGTATAGACATAGAGCCTATATCGCTGCCGGGAAGGCATCCGTCCGGAATAGTCTTTATCAAACCGGTAACCCCTTTTGCCGCTATGGAATCCATATTAGGCGTTTTGGCATATTCTAAAGGAGTCTTCCCGCCAAGTTCCGGCAAAGGAAAATCCGCCATACCGTCAGGGCATAAAATAACGTATTTATGTCTGTCCATTTAATTAATAAATCCTCCCGATTATATTCTTTGCAAAATTATGTGTTTCATAAAACAATACTTAACTTTTAATATGCAGCAACCGCATAGATTACAAAAGATTGCTTCGTCGCATTAGCTCCTCGCAATGACGGCATAAAGTTATTGCGAGCGTCAGCGGGCGGAGTCCAGCGAAGCTCATCAATCTTTTACTACTTTAATCCCATTGCTTTGATTACCGAATGTTTATCGCACGGTACTACGATAGGCTCTTTCGAAACTTTAATAGCGTTACCGGGGTCTTTAAGTCCGTGTCCGGTGAGAGTAAGGACGCAAACGGCGCCTTTTTCAAAAAATCCGCGTCCGTTCAATTTTATTAATCCGGCGAAACTTATAGCGGAAGCAGGTTCGCAGAATATGCCTTCATTTGCTGCAAGAAGCGCATATGCCTTTAATATATCTTCGTCGCTTATGGATTCGATTAATCCTCCGGATTCGTCTCTTGCCTCAACGGCTTTCTGCCAGCTTGCTGGGTTGCCTATTCTTATTGCCGTCGCAACCGTGTGAGGTTCTTTAACTATGTGGTTTAAAACTATAGGGGCGGCGCCTTCAGCCTGAAAACCGAGCATTTTTGGAAGGCTTTTGATTTTACCCGCGGCATAATATTCTTTGTAGCCTTTCCAGTAAGCAGTGATATTTCCGGCATTTCCTACAGGAAGAATATGGTAATCGGGCGCAACGCCCAGCTCGTCGGCTATTTCGAAACTAGCCGTCTTCTGCCCTTCCAATCTGAAAGGATTTACGGAATTAACTAATGTAACGTCGTAATCCTTTGCGATTTCGCGGGTAATTACCAGAGCGTCGTCAAAATTTCCCTGAATCTGCATCACGACGGCGCCGTGGACTAAAGCCTGCGATAGTTTGCCGGACGCTATTTTTCCTTCGGGAATCAAAACGAAAGATTTTATTCCTGCCCTTGCCGCATAAGCCGAGGCTGATGCGGAAGTATTTCCGGTAGAAGCGCAGATTACCGCTTTTGAACCGTCGGATACGGCTTTAGATACCGCCATAGTCATGCCTCTGTCCTTGAAAGAGCCGGTAGGGTTCAAACCTTCATATTTGAAATATATTTCTATATCCGGGTTTATAATCTTACCTAAGTTGCGTGCTTTTATCAAAGGAGTGTTTCCTTCGAGTATAGTAATTATATGCCCGTCGTCGATTTCAGGCAAGAATTCGCGATATCTTTTGATTACCCCTTCATATTTGTTAAGTACCAAAACGTCCTCCTATTTTAACTAATGTTGTCTTCTATTCTTAAAACCATTGTTTTTGCGGAAATAACGTCTAATTTATCGCACAATGCAATGCTTTTAAACAATTCCTCTTCGTTGGCCTCATGCGTAGTAATGACTATGGGAACAGAGCCTTCCACCTTCCTGCCTTTTTGGAGCATGGAACTTATGCTTATTGAATTTTCGCCAAGAATTCCCGATATTTTTGAAAGAACGCCCGGCCTGTCCATAGCTGAAAATCTGAGATAATATCTTGAAATAATATCTTTTTTGCTTTTTATGTTAAGTTTATTTTTTATTTTGGAGATAATGAAATCATGATGATTGTCTTCATTTACTAACCTCGATATCATTTCCATTAAATCTCCCATTACCGCGCTTGCCGTAGGATTTCCGCCAGCGCCGTAACCCGTAAGGCTTAACGGTCCCGCAAATTTAGTATTTACCAGGAACGCGTTAAATACTCCGTCTATCTTTGATAAAAGACTGGAGGAGGGTATTAAAGTGGGATGAACTCTTATTTCTATTTTGGAATCTTCATTTTTAAGGATTCCAAGAAGTTTTACCGTATATCCAAGCTCTTTTGCGAAGTTGATATCTAACTGCGTTATATCTTCTATTCCTTCTATTATCACGTCCTTCATCGACAGACTGGTAGAAAAAGCAAGCCTGCCTAAAATCGCAAGCTTGTGGGCGCTGTCGGTACCGTTAATATCCAGCGAAGGGTCTGCTTCGGCGTAGCCTTTTTCCTGCGCCTTTTTAAGCACGTCCTCGAATTTCCCGCCTTCCTTGGTCATTTTAGATAATATAAAATTAGAGGTGCCGTTAATTATCGAATAAACCGACTTGACTTTGTCGCCTGCAAGTCCGTTTTTTATAGCCCGCAATATAGGTATTCCTCCGCCGACGGCGGCTTCGAACCCAATATTCGATTTTTTTTCTAAGCATTTCTTAAATATCTCTTCGCCGTGCTCAGCAAGTAGGGCTTTATTGGCGGTAATAATGCTTTTGCCTTCGGATATTGCCTTAAGTATGAAATCCTTTGCCGGTTGAATTCCTCCTATGAGCTCAATTACGATGTCGATTTCCTTGTCTTCGAATATATCGGAGGCATTTCTAACCGAAAGACTCTTTACGTTTTCAGGAACAGGATGGCTGTTTCCGCGGGTAAATATCTTTTTAATATTTACCGGAACCGAAAAAATAGAATCCAGTTCGCTTTTTTGTTCCGAAAATATGTGATAAAAACTCGAAGCGACGGTTCCGAAACCTAACAGGCCTATATTAATCTCTTTTTTCATATATGTTGACCTCTATACCGCTTTATGAAAAAACTCTTCGTTATTGATAAAATGTTTTAACCCTTTTGACGCCTGCCTTATGCGCATTTCATTTTCTACAAGCGCAAAACGGACGTATTCGTCGCCGTATTCGCCGAATCCTATGCCGGGTGAAACGGCAACTTTAGCCTTATCAAGCAGTAATTTTGAAAATTCAAGCGATTTAATTCCTGCGTCCAAAAACTGTTGAGGTATTTTTCCCCAGACAAACATGGTAGCTTTGGGCTTTTCTATATTCCAGCCGGCAAATCTGAAGCTTTCTATTAGAACGTCTCTTCTTTTTTGATAATGCATGACCATATCGTTTACGGCATTGTGCTCGTTTTC
>JAJYZM010000092.1 GCA_021799935.1 bacterium
TTTTTCTGTATGTTGAACTTTTTTATAATTTTGCGTTATGCTGAATCACCGAAAGCGCCGCGGACGTAGCCGATTGGCCGGACATATAAACGTCCAAAGGAAACTTTGCTACCCCTGCGGAGAAAATGCCGCCCTCATAATTTTCGTTAAATATAAATCCGTTTTCGTCTATATCTATTTTTATGTCGCCGCCTATTTTAATTTCTTTTAAATCGTCCTTGATATTCGGATACATGCCTGCCGCAAGAACTACCATTTCAGCCCTGAATTTGTTCTTTTTTCCGGAAAGCATATCTTCCACGTCTAACAACAGGTCACCTGTCGCATGGTCCTCGGATATTTTTCCGACTACACCTTTGTTAAATTTAATATTTTTATCGATTTGCGCTTTATTGAGGAAATTTTCGTATCTTCCCGGGGTTCTTAAATCTATATAAAAAATAGTAGGGGAAGAGGCGGGATTTTTATCCCTTAAATAAAGGGCTTGTTTTAACGATGCCATACAGCATATTGCCGAACAGTACGGAAGATGATTTTCGTTTCTCGAACCCGCGCATTGTATAAACGCAACGTTCGTTACTTCCTTGTTATCCGACGGCCTCACGATTTTGCCGCCGGTAGGACCGTTATCTGCGGCTAGCCTTTCCATCATAACGTTGGTAATAACGTTTCTAAATTTTCCGAATCCTAAGTTTTCTAATTTTTCTACGTTATACGGCTTCCAGCCCGTCGCAAAAATAATATCCGAAACTTTTAGCTCTATTATATTTTCTTTGGCATTAAGATTTATTGCGTCATAGCTGCAAACTTCTTCGCACTTTTTGCACGACGAGAATTTGCAGTAATTATCATCTACAGAATATTTTAAAGGAAATGTAGATAAAGCCGGCATATATATGGCTTTCGTCGTATCCATGCCGTAGTTGAAATCGTTAGGCCTATCCTCCGGACAGACTTTGGCGCATTCGCCGCAAACGGTGCAATTATCGTTTATATATTGAGGTTTTTGGCGAATTTTAACTATGTATCCCGTTCCGTCCTTTTCCTTATTTATTTCTTCTACGACGGACGAAACTAAAAAATTTATATTGTCGTCGGCGGAAGACTTTATCCTCTTTGTATTTATTTCGAATCCGCAAAACGGCGGACACAGCTTTGGAAAATACTTATACATCTGGAGAACTCTGCCGCCTATATACGATTTTTTTTCTACTATATATACTTTTTTGTTGACGGCTTCCGTAATTTCTAACGCGGCAGAAACGCCGCTGTGACCGCCGCCTATTATAAGTACGGGATTTTCATTATTTAACTCGCTCAACTTTAAATCTCCATTGCTAAGTTTTTAATTAATATAAATATAAAAAAAGACGAATATTACGACTAAATATTATTAAATAATTAAACCCCTCCTCAATAAAATGAGGAGGGGAAAGATACGTAATTATATTAATTGTTACAGATAAACCTTAAATTCTAACTAGTTTTTCGGAACTAATTCTATATAAGGTTTTTTAAACAATTCCGGCTGTCCGGTTGTTTTATTTATTTTAGAATTAACGAATACCTTCCAATTCTGTTCGTCAAGTTTCGGATGGTCGGTTCTGTAATAGAAGCCCGGGTATCTTGTTTCTTCTCTGAACAATACGTGCCTTAAATGAAGTTCTCCGACTATCGACCTGTGGTAATTTTCCCATGCTCTCATAAGCTCATGCAGGTTAGACGCGGCAAGTTTAGGAGCATCGTCTTTTAATCTGTTTAAAAGGTCTAAACCTCTTAAGAGATTGGCTTCGCTGGTCCTGTAGAATGTAGAAGTTCCGGCAACGTATTCATCCATAAGTTTATTTAATCTGAACAAGTAAAGTCTTGGCCTGATATAATTAGGATTTACATTAGGTTCGGTCGAATAATCTTTAAACTTTTCGAATGTAATCATTGGGCCGTATATTTTCTCGGCAAGGACTTTATTGTCGGTATGAACCGTAGGCGTATAGCCGGAGTCGTCCAATACGAACCTTACAGCAGATTTTGCAGCAATTCTTCCTTCGACGTATGAACCGGAAGAAAATTTATGTCCCGATGCTCCGACGCCGTCTCCGCCTGTGAAAAGTCCGTTTACGGTCGTCATGCGGTTGTAACCCCACTGATACTCTTTCGGAGCTAAATCTTCAGGCCCGGAGACCCACATTCCGCAGGCGCCCGAATGGGAACCTAAGAAATAAGGCTCTGTCGGCATAACTTCGGAATTTGTCTCTGCCGGATCTATATCCATTGCCGCCCATAATCCAGCCTGGGCAACGGTCATGTCAAGGAAATCTTCCCATGCGTCTGCTTCAAGAGATTTCTTTCTCTTCTCGGGAAGAGTTTCAAACAGCGTTTTAATTGCTCCGGACGTATTCATATAGAAAGGTCCGTTTCCTTCCATCCAGTCTTTAAGCATAACATGGTTCCAGAGGCAGGTCGCGGGAACTTTTGCCAAACCGTAAGGTGCGTAATCCTGAAGCATATGTCCCCATTTCTGCATATAGTCTTCGCCGTGCGCATTTAAAACTCTCGATTTAAAGAGCGTGAACCATGCTCCTACCGGACCGTAGCCGTCCTTAAATCTGTTGGGCACGAACCTGTTTTCCATGGTGGTCATTTCCGCCCCGGCTTGATAGCCCATAGCGTATGTAGAACCGGCGTTCCATATGGCATACCATGTTCTGCCCATACCTTCAGCCTGAGACCTCGGCCTGAAAACGTTGACCGTTCCTCCGCAAGCCATAATTACCGCTTTAGCTTTAAATATGTAAATCTTGGCCTCTCTTAAGCTGAATCCGATCGCTCCGGCAACTCTGTTTTCATGCTTTTCATCCATAAGGAGCTCTGTTATAAATACTCTTTCTAAGATGTTTTCTTCGCCGAGAGCTTTTCTTGCGGCTTCCGCAACCAATACCTTATAAGATTCGCCGTGAATCATTATCTGCCATCTGCCTGCTCTGAGCGGTCTTGCGCCTTCGGCGATTGACCTTGTATCTTCTTCGTCTTCTTTGAATATCGGAAGGCCGAATTTCTCGAAGAGCTGGACGGTAGAATCTACGTGCCTGCCGGTATCATAGATAAGGTCTTCCCTGACTATACCCATAAGGTCGTTGGCGACGTGTTTAACGTAATCTTCAGGAGTGTTGTCTCCAAGATACGTATTAATAGCGGATAATCCCATAGCGACGGCGCCGCTTCTTTCGATTGAAGCTTTTTCGACCATCGTTATTTTCATATCTTTAGGCGCCCATTTTTTTATTTCGAATGCGGCTCCGCATCCTACCATACCGCCGCCGACGATTAGGACGTCGGTATTAACTTCTTCTATGGTATAGTTGTTTAAAACATCGGTGCTTGTCATTGAACCTTTCATTTCAGCCATAACAATTTATCCTCGCAATTTATAAATTATTTTAATTTAAAAAATAAACATTACCAGCATTTTATCGTTTATTTCTTCGGAACGGTAAGTTCGATTCCGAGTTCGTCGCATAAACGCTCGTCTTTTAAATTCCCCTGATTAACTTCGGCAATTCCCTGATACGGGTCGATACCGCCTTCGGGAGTAGTCCTGATAGGGAATTTAAATCTTTTAATTTTACCGTTTCTGAATTTGACCGTCCACATAATAGAATCCGAACCGCGCATCGGAATAACCGAAGAACCCAACGGCGCGAAATCTTGATATGCTCTCACTTCTATAGCAGACTGAGGACAAATTTTAACACAGCTGTAGCACTCCCAGCACTGGTCCGGCTCCTGGTTGTAAGCCTTCATAATGTCCTTGTTAAGAACCATGAGGTCGTTAGGACAGATATACTGGCATGCAGTCTTATCCCTTCCCTTACAACCGTCGCATTTTTCCGTAATTACAAAACTTGGCATTTTCATACCTCCTCATTAATATATTATTTTTATATATAAAACGATATATTATCCGCATCGTAAGCGGAATAATATAAAATTAATCCGGTTTATAACAGAAATTAAATTTCTCCTTTCGCCGCTTTGTGGAGCTTAATTTCTACTTTGTCTTCTTTAGCGAGCGAAGCGTAATAATCTTTTAATATAGATAAAACCTCCGGCCTCGAAAAGTGGTCGGGGACTTCCTGTCCTTCGGATAACAGTTTTCTAAGCATCGTACCGCTTAAGGTCAGCCTGTTTTCTTTAGGGTGGGGGCATGTTCTTGTAGATGCCATACCGTCGCACTTATGGCAGTAAAACGTCAAGTCCATTTTTAAAGGCTTTAATTCAAGAGCATTTTTTGGGATTTCGTCGAATATCTTGTGGGCATCGAAAGGTCCATAGTAGTCGCCTACTCCCGCATGGTCTCTTCCGACGATAAGATGAGAACAGCCGTAATTCTGCCTGAAAACGGCATGCAAAAGAGCTTCTCTCGGTCCCGCATATCTCATTTCCATAGGGTAACCTGCTTGAACGACTGTATTTTTGACAAAATATTTATCTATCAAAGTATCTATGGCAACTGCCCTTACATTGGCCGGGATATCGCCGGGTTTCAATTTGCCGACCAGCTGGTGTATGAGAACGCCGTCTGTAGTTTCCACGGCAACCTTGGCAAGATATTCATGCGAGCGGTGCATAGGATTCCTTGTTTGGAATGCCGCAACCGTGTTCCAGCCTTTTTCTTCGAATAATTTTCTTACTTCTGCCGGACGCATATATATATCCTTGAACTCTTCGGGATAAGTGCTTTCGCTTAATACTTTTACTTTACCCGCGATATTGACGTCTCCCTGAGCCATAACCTTTTGAACTCCGGGATGCTCCATATCGGTCGTTTTAAATATTTTTTGGCACTCATACGCCTTGTCTATAGAATATTTTTCGGATACGGCGATTATCCCTATAATTTCGGAGGTCTCAAAATCGACAAGCGCGACTTCCTCGCCTATTTTAATTTCGTCGGATAATTCTTTTGTGGCGGAAAGAGTAATGGGTATAGGCCAGAAAGTTCCGTCTGCCATAGTGTAGTTATCCACGACGCCCTGCCAGTCTTTTTTCCCCATAAATCCTTCCAGCGGAGTAAATGCGCCTATTCCTAGCATTATTAAATCCGATGTTTCCCTTGAAGTCATAGGCAATTTTTTAAGATTTTTTGCCTTTTCTTTTGCCTCTTTAAGTTCATTGCCGGACAAAAGCAGAGGTTTTAATTTTTTTTCTTTACCGTGCGGATTTACTAATGCCATATTGTCCCTCCAGAATGAATTATTATTGCGATTTTTAGGATTTTAAGATTTTAGCTCTTAATTTAATTCTATATAT
>JAJYZM010000093.1 GCA_021799935.1 bacterium
GCTAACCGTTATTCCTTTATTGATTTCAACTATTTTTTTGACTTTAATTTCCAAGAAAAAATTCATCGGCGGCGTTTCGGACGGTATGGATAGAGACGTAAAGGGCGTTTCCGCCGGCGGCGATAACAGCGGCAATATCGTCCCTGCAGATTCAGAAAACGGCGGTTCAAATAAAAAGTTATTTAAAAGAATTTTAATAGCAACTTCTTTGTATGGATTCAGTTCTTTTAGTTTTGGATTTCCTATTTTAACTATTACCCAATCTTCGAAAAGTCCTGCCCTCGGTATTCTTTCATATGTTTTATTTTTCATCTGCACCGCTTTAACGGGGCTCATAGCCGGAAAAACGATAGTCCGTACCGTTAATAAACTCGGATTCGGCTATTTTCTTACTTTTGCAGGTTCTTTAGGCATGGCATTGGTATTCACGTTTTCCTTAAACTACTTTTTATATTATATTTGCGTCGCTATTCTAGGAATATCTCTCGGCATAATAGAAACGATAGAGCCTACCGTAATAAGTTTAATAGTAAAGCGCAAAACGATAGGAAAAGGAATGGGTTCGCTGACCGCCGCAAGAAGCATAGGATTATTCGGCGGGAATATTCTTATGGGATTGATTTATTACAAAGGGGCGAACTATTCATATTTATATGCGGCAATATTAAGCTTAATAGGTTCGGCTATTATATTTGCCTTAAGGTCGGATATTTAATAAAGCGGATAATTAAAAAGGCCAGGTTTATTTATATTTCAACAATCTGCAATAACGTTTGCTTTACCGCTTGCAGAATAACAACCATTGCCTATTACACTTTACACTATTGATGCGTATGGAGAATGGAACGATTTTATTTTAAAAGGCATATGTAAGAACTGCGGAAAAGATGTCGCAAGATTAGTTAAGCTATAAGTATATGTATTCAATAAAACATAAAAACGGATTGTAAAATATTTTATAAATTTTAAATAGGAGGATGTATATTATGAGCATAAAGATTGTGCTTATTACCGGCGGCAGCCGCGGTATAGTTAAAAGCACGGCATTAAAAACGGCGCAGCATGGCATTGATGTAATTCTTACTTACCACAGCAAAGAGCAAGAAGCTATGGCGGTGGTTGCAGAGATTGAAGCCATGGGAAGGCAGGCGGCGGCGCTTCATCACCGCAGTAAATAAGGCATGCTTATAATAGTAATTTAATTTTTATTATGCTATAATTATGCATACAGTATGTTAAACTAAATAAATAATTTTGAAGGACTATAATAAATAAAATAAATTAAAATTGAAATAATAAAAAGGAGGAAAAAGGTTATGTTAAACGAAAAAATAACCGAAATTTTAAAACATGAAGGCCCTGCAAGTTTTACAACGTACGGAACGGACGGGGTACATCTCGTCGCCACGTGGAATAGTTATATTGATGTTCTTCAGAATGATACGCTTTTAATACCAGCTGGATACTTTAATACAACCCAAAGAAATATCGAGTCGGGAAGTGAAGTCCAAATGATTGTTGGCTCCAAGGACGTTCTAGGTCTTCAGGGTAAAGGCGCCGGATTTTTGCTTAAAGGAAAAGCGAAATTCGAAGGAGACGGTTCAAATTTCGATAAAATGAAATCCCGTTTTGCATGGGTTAGGTCGGTTATAGTTTTTAATGTAAAAGAAGTAACGCAATTAATCTAATTAACATTATCTAATCAAGAAGTTCATCCTCATCCGTCTTAGTAAATATCGAAACCACAGTTCTCGCAATATGCACCGGAGCGAAGGATGAAGTAACAGTTATAACGACAATAGAGCCAAGGCCTTAAAAATATTTATAAAATTAGGTTTTATATTGTGAATCGCAATAAAAAAGCCGCAGTTATGTTGTTTTTATATTTCAACAATCTGTTTGCCAAACGGCGTAAGCGCAAGTCCCGCTAATTTTAAGTGCTGAAATGCAAACGGAATACCTATAATGGTAACAGCCGATATTAAAGCGGCTGTAAGTTCGCCTAAGGCAAGCCACCATCCGCATAATATAATCCATAAGACATTTCCGATTAAGCTGATTGATTTGCCTGTATCGGTATCCGGCTTATCGATTATCTTTCTTCCGAACGGCCAAAAAGAAAAAACGGCTATTCTAAAGGATGCAATGCCGAAAGGTATTCCGATTATGGTTATAAAAGAAATTATTGCGGCGAGCGTCCAGCCTAAACCCATTAAGAATCCGCCGAACACAAACCATATAATATTGCCTAACAGACGCATCAGAGACATTTAATTTTACCTCTATTTTTTTTAATTCTTTTTATATTTCAGCAACTTAATGCAAGCAAAGTCTGCGATTAGCATGTTATATATAGTTTAAAGAGCTTAACTACATGGTGTTTCTAATGTTATATTATGTTAAATATCTTATTATATAAAAACATCAAAGTCAATGTTCTAAGAAAGTATGTTCTAAGTAAAGTATTTTAAATTAGCCGGCGGCTACAGTATTAATTTTTTATTTTAAAAATAACGTGACGGCTTGAAATTTCAAAAATATGCGCTATAATTAAATTAAAGAAAGAAAATAAGTTTAAGGCAAAGATATTTCCGAATATATGTTTTTTATGCAGCATGCCGCCGTCAGTCAGTTTAATGCTTAACTTTAAGCACATTGGACGTTAAAAACCAGTGACTGCGACGGCGGTATTTTTTTATTACGAAGATACGAATTTGCCTTAATATTTCTCCTAATCCTGCCTAATGTCAAACTCAGTCGGGCGATATTTCGCAGAGATATTTTCCCCTAAAAATGATAAAATAATTATATTATGGAGTTATTTAATCTCGTTTCGGAAAACAGTCCCGCCGGGGACCAGCCTCAGGCGATAAGTTCTTTAGTAGAAGGGATAAAATATAAAAATTTCAGGTATCAGACGCTTTTAGGGGTAACGGGGTCGGGGAAAACATTTACGATGGCTAACGCCATCAAAGAACTCGAAAGGCCGGCTCTTATAATAGCGCCGAATAAAACCCTTGCCGGACAGCTTTATTCCGAATTTAAAGCCCTTTTTCCCGAAAACGCCGTAGAGTTTTTCATAAGCTATTACGATTATTACCAGCCGGAAGCTTATGTCCCCTCGAAGGACCTTTACATCGAAAAAGATTCCGCTATTAACGACCAGATAGATAAAATGAAACATTCGGCTACGCGCTCTATCCTTTCCAGGAGGGACGTCATAGTAATCGCATCGGTTTCCTGCATTTACGGATTAGGGTCGCCCGAAAGTTACGCCAATATGCTCCTCGAAGTAAAGAAAGGAGACGAGGCGAACCTGAGCGATATTCTTAATAAGCTGACCGATATAAGATACGAAAGGAACGATATAGATTTCCACCGCGGAACGTTCAGGGTGAGAGGAGATATAGTCGATATTTTTCCGGCTTACGAAGAAGAAATAGCGGTAAGAATAGAATTTTTCGGAAACGAAATTTCCATGATAGCCGAGATTGACCCGCTAAGGGGTACGGTTACAAGAAGGCTTTCGAAAACCGCGATTTATCCCGCATCGCATTACGTCGCCGACGAGGTTACCTTAAAGAGCGCCGTCAAATCCATAAAGGAAGAATTAAAAGACAGGTTGATGGAGCTTAAGGCTATGGGCAAGCTTGTCGAAGCGCAGAGGCTTGAGCAGAGGACTATGTACGACCTTGAAATGATGCAGGAAATGGGTTACTGTTCCGGAATAGAAAACTATTCGAGGCATTTGACCGGAAGAAAAAGAGGGGAACCGCCGCCTACGCTTTTGGACTATTTCCCGGACGATTTTATAATTATGATTGACGAGTCCCATGTTTCGGTTCCCCAAATCAGGGGGATGTATAACGGGGATATTTCAAGAAAATCGACGCTCGTGGAATACGGTTTCAGGCTTCCCTGCGCATTGGACAACCGTCCGCTGAATTTCGAGGAATTTTCTTCCCATATAAAAAACCTTATCTTTGTTTCCGCTACGCCCGCCGAATACGAGCTGAGCGTTAGTTCGCAAGTCGTCGAGCAGATAATCCGCCCTACGGGGCTAATCGACCCCGAAGTCGAAGTAAGGCCGGAAACGAATCAGGTTGACGATATAATAGGCGAAATTAAAAAAACGGTTGCCGGAGGAGGAAGAGCCCTCGTAACCACTCTCACTAAAAGAATGTCGGAGGACCTGGCGGAGTTTTTGACCGACAGCGGCATTAAAGCAAAATATCTTCACTCAGATATAGATTCTCTTGAAAGATTTAAGATTATAAGGGAGTTAAGGCTCGGCGAGTTCGACGTGCTGGTAGGAATAAATCTGTTAAGGGAAGGGCTGGATATTCCGGAGGTCGAACTTATCGGAATTTTAGACGCCGACAAAGAAGGCTTTCTGCGTTCAAAAACGTCGCTTATTCAGACTATCGGCAGGGCGGCGAGAAATATTAAGGGGAAAGTGATACTTTACGGAAATAAAATGACCGATTCGATGAAGTTTGCGATTTCCGAAACGGAAAGAAGAAGGAAAATCCAGGAAAAATTTAACAGGCAAAATAACATTACGCCAAAATCTATACAAAAAAACATAGCAGGACTGCTGACCACCATATTTGAACAGGATTATATCGATATTTCCGGCGGGTTCGACGAAAATTCCCCGCTAATTATCGACCCTAAAGAAGCCGAAAGGCTCATAAAAAATTTATCCAAGAAAATGAAAAAAGCCGTAAAAGAGCTTAACTTCGAGGATGCCGCCCGCATAAGGGACGAAATCAACAATATTAAAAAAAATATGCTGCTGATGGATGCGGTTTGATTATGAACGAAAATTTAGCCGCCAAACTTAAAAATATTTCTCAGTCCCCCGGCGTTTATATTATGAAAAATATAAACGGGGACGTCATTTACGTAGGCAAAGCAAAAAATTTAAAAAAAAGGGTTCCCCAGTATTTTTCAGGAAAAAACGCCGGAGTCAAAACGGAGCATCTCGTTTCGAAAATTTACGATATAGAAACTATAATTTCCGCCAACGAACTGGAAGCTTTCCTTCTTGAAAATACGCTGATAAAGCAGTATAAGCCAAAATACAACATAAGCCTTAAAGACGACAAATCTTATCCATATATAAAAATTGCAAAGACGAAAACCGGCTTCCCCTATATAGTTAAAACAAGGAGTTTTAAGAAGGGCGACGGCGAATATTTCGGTCCGTATTCAAGCGCTTTTGCCGTAAACGAAACGATTAAGA
>JAJYZM010000094.1 GCA_021799935.1 bacterium
GTTTATATCGCCGTTTACTTTGCATCCCGCCGCAAATTTATGTCCGCCGCCTCCGAACTTCTCGGCAACATATGCGACGTTCGCGTAGCTTTTAGACCTGAAATTCAACCTGTACTGGTTAAATCCTGTCTCCCTGAAAAATATAGCTATTTCGACGCCCTGAATCGACCTCGGATAGTTTACGAAATTTTCGTATAAGCCGTTAATCCTGTTTCCGTCGGATTCCTTCAATACGTCTTCTATCATTTTCTTGGTTCCTACCATAGATGCGACCTTTCCGTTAGAGGAAAATTCAAGCGTGTTTAAACTTTTCCCCAGCAGATAATACATTTCGGCAGGTTTAGTTTCAAAAAGCTCCGTAGCTATTTTAGCGGGGTCTAAATTATATTCGTTTAAAACGGAACATATATAAAAAGACCTTTTATTTGCCGAAGAATAATGAAAAGAACCGGTATCGGTCAATATGGACGTATATAAAGACAGAGCGACGCCGTCGTTTATAAAAAATAATATTTTTTTTCTTTCTTCGATTTCGCACGGAAGGGGTTCTCCTGATTTGTCCCCTAGAAAATTATCGAAAGGAGAATAGGCAATACCGTTTACATAGGCTCCGTATGCTAAAAAAAGATAGAAAAGAACTTCGCCGGTGGAACTTGCATCGGGCAGTACGAGATTAGAATGTCCGAAAAATGTGTTTGTAAAATGGTGGTCGATATTAATTATTCTGTTTATACCGGAGAGCTGTTCGTAATTAGCACCGACGCGCGAGAATTCCCCGCAATCTACGACTATAAGCAAATCTATAGGTTCTTTCGGAAACTCGTTTAAAAATTTATCGACCTGCGGTAGAAATTTTAAATTATTCGGTATCTGGTCTTTATCGTATAAATAAACGTCTTTGTCTATGGCTTTTAAAAAAATACCGGTCGCTATTGCCGAACTTATAGCGTCGCCCTCTGGGTTTTCATGCGTCGCAATGAGAACCTTTTTTGACGTTTCTATAATTTTGAATATATCCGCGGCGGAATTATTTAAATTCTTTAAATCCGAAGCAGAGTATTCTTTTTTTATCGATACCATAATTTTAATAAATTAAAATTTATTTTATTTATCGTCTTTATTGTTTCGACGAATTATAATTGTTTATAATAGTGTTTATGTCAAAAGCCTTTTGCAGTCCGCCGTAATATTCGAACCTTATTTCCGGAACCACCCTTAAAAGCACTTTAGAAAAAACGATTTTTTTAATAAAACTCTTGGAGCTTTCGAAGCCGCTTAACGCTTTTTTGATTTCCTTCTCGGAACCTAATACGCTGAAAAATACTTTGCAGAATTTTAAGTCCTTTGAAATTTCGGCGCTTATAATAGTAACATTTTTCAATCTTGCGTCGTTTACTTCGAATTCCAAACACAAAGAAACTTCTCTTGCGATAAGTTCGGCTACTCTTTTATTTCTTTCTATCAATTTACTAAAACTCTCCTATTTTTTTACGCATTATTTGCCGAAGATTCCAGCGTCTGCTTAATATATTCTATATCGTAAGCTTCTATAATATCCCCGACTTTTATATCGTTAAAATTTTCAAGCAGGATGCCGCATTCAAAATTAGCCTGAACTTCTTTTGCGTCTTCTTTAAATCTTTTAAGCGAGTCTATATGCCCGGTATATATTACCACGTTATCCCTTAACAGCCTGACGTTTGACGACCTTTTGACGACACCGTTTAATACGAACGACCCTGCGACCGCTCCGGATTTAGGTACGTTAAAAACGCTTCTTACCTCCGCCTTGCCCGTAATTTTTTCTTTTTCTATAGGAGCAAGAAGCCCCTCCATCGCATCTTTAATATCTTTTACCGCATCGTAAATGATGCTGTAGTATCTTATTTCTATACCCTCGGTTTCGCTTAATGCCGAAGCCTTAGATTCGGGGCGGACGTTAAAGGCTATGATTATGGAGTTAGTCGCTTTTGCGAGCATAACGTCGCTTTCGGTAATTGCCGACGCCCCGCTGTGTATTATATTGACTTTTACCTTAGGGTTGGAAAGTTTTTTAAACGACTGTATTAAAGCTTCCATAGAACCGTAAACGTCTGTTTTAACGATTAATCTAAGTTCCTTTACGTCTCCGGATTTAATCTTTTCGTACAATCCCTCAAGAGTAAGCCTTGCATTCGAAGTCAGTTCTACTTCCCTGTGCTTCAACTGCCTCTCTAAGCTTATCCTTTTTGCCTCTTTCTCGTCCTTAAGCGCGATAAAATTGTCTCCCGGAGATGCTACGCCTTCCAAGCCGAATATTTCGACCGGAGTGGACGGACCCGCCGTTTCAATCTTATTCCCCTTGTAATCGAGCATTGCCCTGACTTTAACGTAATACAAACCGCATACCGCGCTGTCGTTCACTTTTAAAGTGCCGCTCTGTATTAAAACCGTGGCCACGGGACCCCTTCCCTTATCGAGCTTAGCTTCGATAACCGTTCCCCTTGCCGGCTTATCGGGATTAGCTTTTAATTCTAATATTTCCGATTGAAGTATGATGAGTTCTAGGAGTTCTTTTATTCCAACGCCTGTTTTGGCCGAAACCTGGGCATAAAGAGTCGTTCCGCCCAACTCCTCGGAAACAAGGCCGTATTCCAGAAGGCTGTTTTTGATTTTAGCCGGATTTGCGCCGGGCTTGTCTATTTTATTTATTGCGACTATAATCGGAACGTTGGCGGCTTTAGCATGATTAATAGCTTCTATCGTCTGAGGCATAACTCCGTCATCCGCCGCAACGACAAGGACTACTATATCGGTTATGCCGGCGCCTCTCGCCCTCATTTCCGTAAATGCTTCATGACCCGGAGTATCGAGAAAAGTAATCATAGAACCGTCTATCTCGACGCTGTATGCGCCTATGTGCTGGGTTATACCGCCGGCTTCGTTCGACGTAACGTTTGTTTTCCTTATAGCATCCAACAGCGAGGTCTTTCCGTGGTCAACGTGACCCATAACAGTAACTACGGGCGCTCTCGGCAAAAGCGAATCTTCGGCATCTACGGATTCTTCCAGCGCTATAGCTTCGTTAAAGCTTACGTTTTCTACGGTATATCCGTACTCGGAAGCAATCAGGGAAGCCGCATCTATGTCTATTATATGATTCATAGTAGCTATTATGCCGACATCCATTAATTTTTTTATAACTTCGGACGCCTTGACCCCGAGTGCCTGAGATAATTCGTTTACGGTTATGCCGCTGCTTATTTTAATCACTTTCTTGGATGCCTTTTTCTCAGGTACTATCTGCTGGACGCGCTTCGGCTGCTTATGAAATTTGCCCCCGAATTTTCTCTTATGCTTCCTAAAAATAAACGATTCCCCTTCCTCGGACGTATCTATAAATTTTTCGTTTTTAGGAAATTTAGCTTGAGGGCCTTTTTTTATTTCTTCTTTTTTTACCGGTTTTTTATGGGCGGCGGATTCGGCAGCTTCTTCGGCCATGCTCTTAACTTTAAGGGTGTCTAACGTTTTTATTACGCTGAGAACGTCCGGCTTTTGAACTTCTTCTTTTTTTCCGCCTTTTTTTAATTTGACAACGTTTTCTTTTCCCTTGGCGGACTTTTCTGCCGCGGTTGCTGAACGCGGAGATTCAGGCTTTTTATGCTCTTCGATTTCTCCGGCATTTTTAACCGGCGTTAAAACGTCGGCGGGCTCTAAGAGCCTTTCGCCGGATTCCTGTTTTCCGGCTGAAGATATATTTGCCGGTTGCGGCTCGGCTAAGATTTCTTTAGTTTCTTCCGGTTCCGTCCTGCTTGCCCTTCTCCTTATAACTCCTTTAGAAACCCTTCTTTCTTCCATTATTTTTCCTTTTTTAGGTAGCCGGATTAAATCGGCGCCCTTTCTCTTTTTATATAGTATCCTGTTCTATTTTTTCTTTAAGTTCGATATCGGATTTTACTTTTTCTAAATAAACGTTTGCCGAATTAATAATTTTCCCGGCTTTTTTTGCGTCCACGGAAATATCTTTAGCTAATTTTTCCGCATCGGCGCCGGCTATATCGTTTGCCGATGAGTAGCCGTTCTGGTACAAAAGCTTTGCCGTAATTTCCCCGACTCCGGGAATGTCCATAAGGTCTTTATATGCGTTTTTATCCTTCGAGGTAATTTTAGATTCGCTTAAAATGTCTATTTTATAACCTGTAATTTTTGTAGCAAGCCTTACGTTTTGACCCTGTTTGCCTATCGCAAGCGCAAGCTGGTCGTCGGGAACCACAACGGTAATAGACTTTAAATCCTCGTTGACGGTAATATTTGAAACTTCAACCGAACTCAGAGCGCTTACGACGAATTTCGACGGATTATCCGAATAAGGTATAATATCTATTTTTTCGCCTCTAAGCTCGTTGGTTATACTCTGTATCCTTATTCCCCTCATTCCTACGCAGGCGCCTACAGGATCTATGTCTTTATTGGTAGTAGCAACGGCAATCTTGGACCTGAATCCCGGCGCCCTTGCAACTCTCACTATCTTAACGGCTCCGTCGTATATTTCCGGAACTTCGGTCTCGAAAAGTTTGGCTAAAAACTCGTCCGAAGCGCGGGAAAGAATAAGCTTAGGGCCGCCTTTTTCCATTTTAATATTAGACAGAACGGCTCTTATCCTGTCGTGCGGCCTGTATGTTTCGCTGAATATCTGCTCCTGTCTGGGCAGAATAGCCTCTGTTTTTCCGAGATCTACTATTATCACCGACTTTTCGACCTTTCTTACGAGTCCGCTTACTATCTCTCCTTTTCTCTCGTTAAATTCGTTAAAAATGTTTTTATATTCTATTTCTTTTATTTTTTGGAAAATAATCTGCTTTGCAACCTGCGCTTCTATTCTTCCGTAAATATTTTTTTCTACTTTAAGCCCGAGGCTGTCTCCTATAATGGCATCGGGGTCAACTTTAAGGGCTTCTTCGAGGGATATTTCCATTTTGGCGTTTTTAACTTCTTCTACCACCTGTTTAAACATAAAAACCTCTATTTCGCCCGTTTCCTCCGTAAAATGCGCTTCTAAATCATAACCCTGTCCGAGGTTTTTTCTGGCTATGGCAAGAATAGCCTGCTCTAAAGCCTCCACCACCAGATATCTGTCGATATTTTTATCTTTTGATACCTGGTCTATCACCGGGTTTAAATCGTTTATAATAATTTGAGGCACCTTAAGACTCCTTAATTTTATAAATTTATATTATACTACTAATAAAT
>JAJYZM010000095.1 GCA_021799935.1 bacterium
AAATCATAAAAATCCTCCGTCTGGTTGACTGCATAAAGCGCTCTGGCTTCATAAAAACCCCCAAAAGAATAGCTGACATTGTTGATTGAACCTTTCGTAGATTCCCCTGCAAAAGAAGGAACGCTAAAAAATAGAACCGTCAGTGCAGAAAGCATAAGCAAAAATAATCCTTTTACTATTAAAGTTTGCTTTTCCATACTCTACCTCCATTTTAATTTTAAAATCTTTAACTCTAAAAAAGTTATTACATAACCAGCTAATGTTTTGTATATACTGCATATGCCTTTTTGTTAATTGGATTATTTTAAAAAGAACGTTCGTTTTACTTTCTTTTAAATCACTTTAATAAATTGAAAAATAAAAGTCAAGAAAAAAATAATATTTAAAAGCCAAAAAAAATTATACAGTCAGGGGGGCAATTATCCTGCGGTCATCGAATGTTTATAAATAACTATTTCACTTGGAACGGACTTTACGGATCTGTGTTTCCTTATATAATCGGCTATAACATCGTAAGCTTTTTCTTTAACTAATCCCTGATCGGGTAAATCGGAAAGGGTTTGCATCATTACCCCGGTAGAAATTAACTGGTATTCTTTGTTAAAATCTATTTTTTTATCCATAATAAGCCATTCTTTAAGTCTTTTATACATACTTTGATTTATTTGTATGTGTAATTTAGAATTTGAAACCCTTGTGCAATCGCCGCCCATTTGTAAATAAGGGTCTTTAGCAAATACATCGCTGAGCCTTTCAGAGTAAACCTGAAACAATACGCTTCCTTTAAGATTAAATTTGTAAACCTCAGGGTATGTCGTTCCGTATGCACCGTAAACATGCTCCATGGTAATCTTTTCGCCCGGCAGAATAGTCTCGCCCCAGCGCCAGCCCGGAGTGAAGACTAAGGGTGTGTCGTATTTTTCAATGAAGGCCTGCTCTACTACATTATCCACGGTGCTGATAAACGTCGCCCTTCTGTATAACAAGTCTTCGGAGGTTCCTAGTTCTTCATTCAACTTATCGGCGTAAGGAGCATATTCTTCATTGATTATCCTGCTTATTTCAGGGTCGGGTTTAATCCAGTTCGTAACTATCGGAATTAGTTTATGGTCGTAATCTACGATTCTTTTGTTCCGAACATTCAAATCTATCCTGCCGACAAACTTTCCGTGGGTCCCCGCCTGAACTATTATGGTATTGTTTATAATCTGAGGAGCGGGAAGTATGTCGTGGGTATGCCCGCCGACTATAATGTCTATTCCGTTAATAAGGGATGCAAACTTTCTATCGACCTCAAGCCCGTTATGGGAAAGAACTACGACTAAATCTACTTTTTCTTCGTTCTTCAGTTTGTTAACCATCTTTTGGGCATGGCTCGTGTTAATGCCGAAGTTCCAGCCATGTGTTAAACCTGAAGGCTGGGCTACAGAAACATACGGAAACGCCTGCCCGATGATTCCTACCCTTAATCCGTTGACTTCTTTGATTATATAGGGTTTAAAAATTAGGCCGCCCCATGTAGCGTTTGTAACATTTTGCGCAATAAATGGAAATTTTAGATTTTTTATATTGGATAAAAGCTGTTTTTTGCCGTAAGAAAACTCCCAGTGTCCGGTCATAGCATCGTATCCCATGGCATTCTGAACGTTTACCACCGCCATGCCTTTCGTAAGCAACGCTATGCCGGTTCCCTGCCATGAATCTCCGGTATCCAGCATTATGGTCTTGCCGTATCTTTCTTCTTTTATTTTGTTGAATACGGCTGCCATATGGGCGTAACCGCCCATTGGACCGTATTCTTTATTTAATTTTAAAAAATCTACATATGAACAGAAATATCCCATTGCTGACTTAGGTTTTATATCGTAGTATAGGTTGAAAGAATCTCCTACGAGATGACCAGGTCTTCCGTTCATAAAATGAGGGCCTATATTTACGGAAGGCTCCCTGTATAGAGTAGGCTTCAAATGCGCGTGAGAATCGGAATTCCATATAATAGTTAAATTACCCACGGGTTTAAATTTTAGAAGATTAACGGGATTGACCGCAGCTGCTCCGGCAAGGAGAGCTGCGGTCTTTATGAAACTTCTTCTGGATAATTTACCTGTCATATGGAATAATAACTTCTTTTATAAAATTTTTTTAATGCAATAATTGGGTTACCACATTACGGCTTTATATATGAATAGCCCATCATTTCGTAATGAATAATAGTGTAAAAACCGTCCGGCGTAATATGGACAAACGGGAAAATCTCGTCCGGCTTGATGCCTAATTTTATCATTGCCACATGGCAAATCTCAAACTTTACTTTATGCTTATAAAGCTTTTCGATAATGGGCTCTAATTTATTATTTTTCTTAAGGAACATTTTATCGGCGGGACCGTAAGCCACGAAAACCACTCTGTATCTTTTTGGATTATAATGAAGTTCCCATATGATATCGTTCATATTCCCGAGAGCTACTTTCCATTTTTTAGGATTCGGGGACGAAACCTGAAAAACAACCTTGACGACCTTATTATTAAAAAATCCGTGATATGACGTTTTGGTCAGGAGAGGCTTTTTTATTTTAATTTTCTTTTTTAAAGCCGCTTTAGTTTTGGAAGGCTTGGTAACTGCAGGAGCAGGAACTGTTTTTGCCTGTTTTTTAGCGCAACCTGTCAAAAACAATGAACCGCCGACCGTAATAACTATTAAAATAATCCACAGCTTCATAAACTTTTTCATCGCAACCTCCAGTTTTTATATTGTAAATTTGAAACTTTTTTAATTAAGGTTTTATATAAGCATATCCCTGCATTTCTTTTTTGATGATATAAGCAACCGCTCCGGGGTATACTACGTTTACAAAAGGAAACAACTGTTTCTCGCTAACATGCATTGCAAGCATCGTCATATGGCATGCGACAAGATTAACGCCGTAAGCGCTTAAACTCTGAAGCAGAGGGTAAAATTTTTTATCTGCCTTTTTTACAAAAACCTTGAGACCGGGACCATATGCGACTATATCGACTTTATAGTTAATACCGTGAGCGCTCATAATCTGAACAACTTTGGCGGCATTGCCGAGAGCGAGTTTCCACCTCGCCGGACTATCTTGGGTTATTTGAATCACAACCTTCATAGTTTTGTTTTTAAAATACGGAAGCGCCTCAATCTTTTTGTATGCATAAGCGTTGCCGCTAAAGTACATTAAAACCAAAGCCGAAACGATGAAAGCCGCTTTAAAATTTAACAAACCTTTTTTAAATAAATATCTATTCATTATTATTCTCCTTTCTCCATTTTTAATAATAACATAACAACCGCTTAATATTTATTTAATATTTTTTTAATCATTTTCCCACTTTTATTTTATAACCCTTAGACAGGGAATAAACATATAAGTCTAAATATTTCCATGTCTTAGAGCCTATTTTCTTTTTAAACCCGTCTTCGCCGGTGTATATACAGTGATTAAACTGATCCTGCATAGTAATAATTCCACCCCATTTTTTATATGTGGGATAATAAACTGCGTGACCTATTACAGGCTTTGTCGGTTTTCCGCCCAAAATCCCCGCTCCCCCGCCGGGATGACAGGAATCACAGCTAAAATTAGAAGCGCCAAGCGGAGTATCGTAATAGTGTTTTCCAAGAGTTAAAGCCTGTTGAAGAGTTTTTGGGCGTCTGGATGCCTTTGTGAAAACCGGGCTTGGCATTGCGTTATATCCTTTAATTTTGTAGCCGTTGCTTAGATAGGTTACATAAAGGGTAAGATAATTAAGCTTCTGTCCGCTGAGCGGTTTTCCCTTTAACGCATGGACGACGCACATATTTAATCTTTCCCCGAGAGTAATAATCTGATGGGTTTTAGGATTGAACCTTGGAAAATCAGCCGCAACACCCGCCAAGCTCCTGACCACCTTTCCGACCATGGGTATGTATGTCCCGACGCTGTCAACATGGCACTTGGCGCATGAAAAACCGTTTGTTCCAAGTTTAGTGCTATAAAACTCTGATTTTCCAATCTTTAAGCCGGATTGTATCTTTTCTTTGGCAATCATTTTCTTGTTTAATTTTCCCTTTGCAAAAGCAAAAGGTTTAAAATAGTAAACTGCGGAAACGGTAATAAAAGCAATAAGAGCGATGAAAATTGTTTTTTTCATAGAAACCTGCCTCCCCTAAATTATTGGTTATTATTTATTTTAACAGTCTGCCGTCAATATCATAGACGATGCATATCTATTTAATTAAGGCTTCAAGAAAGTGTATCCTTGCATTTCTTTCCTTGCAATTTCCACTACGCCTGCCGGTACGACTTTTACGAAAGGAAATAGTGCTTTCTTTGTAACGTGCGCTTTCATCATCGTATTATGGCAGGCTCTCAACTTTAATCCATATGAAACTAAACTTTGAAGTACGGCTTCATTTCTTTTATCGAATTTTTTCATCAGCATCCTCAAACCAGGACCGAATACTACAAGTTCAATTCTATATTTGAAAGAATTATCGCCGAATGCTGCCATTACATTTTTGATATTTGCTATTGCAAGTCCCCACCTTGCCGGCTTTGCGTAATCGACTTCTATTATCATTTTCATAGTTTTATGTTTAAAAAACTTTGGGAGCGGCAAACCATGAGTATTGTAATATGCCGAATATGAACTGTAAGACGAAGGGCCATACTTTAAAGCATAAACCGCGGGCTCAATCGAGAAAAATAAGATTGAAGCTGCGGCAAGCATTAACAAACTTAAAAACAAACGTGATTTTCTCATTTTTTTAATCTCCTTAACTTTAGTTATGAATTATATACCATATTATATATGTATATATGGACCCTTTCTATCTGCAGGACTATCGTCTTATCCTGCAGTCCTTGAATGCCTGTATGTGACATCTCCGGTTTGAATGGACCGGATTATTTTATGGCTCCTCACATATTCTGCGATAACATCGTAAGCCTTTTCTTTTTGCAAACCGTCGTCAGGCATATTAGCTATTTTTTGCATCTTTGCGCCGGATGTAATAAGCCAGTAATCTTTATCAGGTTGTATCTGCTTTCCGTTAATTTCAAAACTTTTAATTCTCTTTGCGCCCTGTTGATTCATAAGTATATGCATTTTGGAATTGGATATTCTGGTAGCGTCTCCGCCCATCTGTAAATACGGATCAGTTGCAAAAACATCGCTTAAATTGCTGGATGTAGTCTGAATAATTTTTTGCCCGCTC
>JAJYZM010000096.1 GCA_021799935.1 bacterium
ATGAACCGAGGTATTTCTGAAATATGATGAAAAGAGTCGGCTGATAATATTCGTGATAATGAATAAATTTGAACAAACCCCACAAACGCTTAAATACCCAAGAAAAAGATTATCTGCTCCCAACGGGAAATAGCAATCCAGTTTAATGCTCATATTGATAGCCTGTCATGCGCCAAGAGGTAGAAGACGGCAAGACCGCGGAATGGCGCAAATGGCTCTATGGCATTTAAGACCTGTGCTTCCGACATCCTCTTACCATCGCCAAGATACTTGCCGACAATGCTGCGCACTGCAAGGTCATCCGTGGGTACGCAGTCTACACGCCCCAGTCCTCTTACAAGTATGTAATTTGCAGACCATGGTCCAAAGCCTCGAATCTTAATAAGTGTTTCCCTAAAATCGTCATCTGAAAGCGTTGCAAGCTTATCAACATCAAGCGATCCGTCTGACACTTGCTGTGCTGTGCCCCTAATGTATTCTGCTTTCCGTTTGGACAAGCCGCAAGATCTAAGTTCCCTTTCGGATGCTTTTGACAGGGACTCTGCGGTAGGGAAAACAGATAACCCGTCAATCTTTTCACCGAAACGCTGGACCACCCTGTCCCTTATTCTGTACGCAGCGGTTAGGGATATCTGCTGCTCCGTTATCGCTATGACCATCATCTCAAATAAGGAAGCTGTTCGCAAAGCCCTTACACCGTATAACCCCTTAGCTATAGGGCTTAGTACCTTGTGGCCTTTTGCCATATGATAGAATGGCAGTAAATTCAAATCGATAAAAAGCATCCATTCGGCGAGTTCTCTAGTTTTAGTAGTGTTACCTGAACTACTTGATACCTCTATTGTAGCTGGTGTCTTCTTTATTTGTCTAGCTTCTAGGATGCATGGTTTACTATCTATGCGCACAGCTTCCCGTAACACATCTGTTTCGATTGTTGGTTCTGGCGAGAAATTAGCCATAACCCTCAACGATAACCGTAAATCAAATGGACCTACTGGTTTCAGTGTAAGCTTTGAACCAACTCTTATAATAAACACCTTTTGCTCCCATCGGGATTTGAACCCGAGTTACGGGGTTGAAAGCCCAATCACCCTGCCAAACTTAAGTTTTTATTTTATTAAGCCTAAGCTTTCGATTAGACTTATATAAACTATCAATAATTGATTTCTGGCGTTTGCTCCACTCTTTATTACTCTTTCTTTTCAGCCATTCTGCGCGAAGAATAACAAACTTCAAATTTTGTTCTGCATTACGTTTCTTCTCCTCTGCTAACTCTTTGAGTAATATTTTATCTTTTTTCATATTGTCTCCCTAAATATACGTTTAACTGTATTTGTTTTTATGTGTAGCTTTTTTATGAACATACTTAGCTTTACCTTATCTATATCATCTTTAAATATCGTATATAGATGTGCAGCATCTTCATAATCTTTCTCGCTTCCAAGGTAAAGTTTATATACTAGCTGCAATTCCAGGGATCCTATCTTCAAATTATTTTTACCGATTACTACTTTTAAGGTATTATCTAATGAATACCGGTTAAGCTCGTTTTGCGGAAATTTTATTTCAAAATTAGGATCGAATGTATTTTTCTCAGCGAATCTTATTGAACTTTTTTCTTTTAATAGGTTATATGCATCATTTGCATCTTCGGCATTTATGCAATAATATTTTTTAGAGCTGATTATCTTGTTGAAGAGCTTTGAGAAATCCTTTGCATTCATTGATCTAATAAACATATCCACATCTTCGGTGTGTCTATCCCTGCCAAATAGTATCGCAACATAGCCGCTCACTATCACATAATCCACATCTATGTATGATAAAAAATCTATAACTATCTTGTCGAGCATTGTAAGTTTTTTGCCCGTATATATTATCTCTTTTTTGTTATATATATATTGCATGGAATGAGGCCATAAAAGTTTTAAAAATTTTAAATTCTTCTGCTCCCATCGGGATTTGAACCCGAGTTACGGGGTTGAAAGCCCCGTGTCCTTGGCCGGACTAGACGATAGGAGCGTATTTGGATTTGATATGTTTCCTTAATACATCCATTACTTCCTTGCTTGTCTCTTCTATGCTTTTGTTACCATTTATTATAAAGCAATTTTTATATCTTTTTGGTAAATTTTTATAACTTTGTCTGATTTTTACCATGAATTTTAACTTTTCAAAATAATCGCCACTTTTCTTTTTCTGTATTCTTTTTATTGCTTCCTTAGGTTCTACATCGATTATAAAATTAAGATCAGGATACGGGAATACCAAATTCATTTTGTATAACCAATTTCTATCTATACCGAAAGCAGAACCATATGCGATAGTTGAAAGCAGATATCTATCGGTTATTATGGTATACCTTTTTTTTAACCTCGGATTTATGAATTTATTGACATGATATGCCCTGTCACTCATGAACAACAGCTGCAATGTCAATGGGTCGTATTTTTGCGCAGGATTTTTAATTAGATTCCTTATAAACAAACCAATCTCGTTTTTGGCAGGCTCGCTTGTCAGTACAACCTGTTCTTTATTCTGTTTCAATTTATTATACAATAACTTTGCCTGTGTGGTTTTTCCGCAACCATCAATCCCCTCAAACGATATGAACAATTGAAAACCATTTTAATTATTTATATTTTCACAATATATATCTATAAATATATTTTTATATCAGGTATTTAAAAATTTGTTAAAAGCACTCCATGCGGGTTTTGGCGTAAGGTTTTGATCAAATAAACCAAAATTTAAGTCATATGGCTCGTCTACATTGCCGTAAAGGTTGAACCAAAAAATTCCCTTGACATATGGTTTTGAAAGGAAAGAATTGAAACTCTGGTTTAGGAATATCTCCTGTTTTTTCTGTGATGCACCAAAATAATTCGGATAACTTGAATTCATACCGGAAGGTATTCCTGTTTCGGTTATCCAGATTGGTTTTTTGGTCAGGTTTTCATAATCCTGCAGGGAGTAATTGAACAACTCTCCCATCGTAACATTTGTTGAAGGAATTGTTTGATTAAGCAATAGGGTAAAGCCGCTATATGCGTGTAATGATATGCCGTCGCAATAATTGGATGCACCATAACTCCAGAGTTGTTTCGCCCAATAATAATCGTAATAGGTATAATTTCCTTCGAATATGTTGTCCCCGCCTAGACATAATACAGTATTTGAGGAGTTTTGTGTTTTTATTATAGAATATGCTGATTTGAGCATCAGAAAATAATTGTATACGCTCCCGTTATTGAATCCGGATTGAAATCTCTGTAATTGCGGTTCGTTCCATATCTCCCAAGTATGAATCATAGGGTACATTTTGACAGCGGCGAGAACGCTATCATTCCATTCGTTAAGAGACCAATTGCAATTTTTAATGCAGCCGCTCGCATTTATTCCGACTCCCAGCGTTTCATAATCAAGTATGCCCAATATCTGAAATTTATCTTGGGTAAGATTTGTTATATAAGCATCGAATTGCGGCGTTAGTTTAACATCGTAACGTATCCAAACAATCCCATAACTTTCTATTTTCTTACTTGTGCTATAATTCATTATTTCCCCGTTAACTCCTATTATCTTTCCTCTACTCATGTTATTAGCATTAAAGGTATGCGCCGATGGGGTTGTGTATTCTAAATAAATTGCAACAATAAGTATCACAACTGCAAATACAAGAATAGCTGTTAATACTTTTTTGTGCATATGACTCAACTAAATTATAATTGTTATAAGGCGAGGATAACATATAAATATTTTATAAGATAATATTATTATTTGTGATTATATGGATGAGAAATTGAGAAAAGAGATAGAAGAAAAGCAAAGGCAGAATAGGGTAAATCTTTATGAGTATATCATAAGAACCAGCAAGTGGGAAGTATCAGAAGAAGATAAGAAAAGATTAAAAGAACAATTAAGGATATAATTTTTCAGTTTTTTAATCTTATTTTATAAATTTTTACCTAATCCTGCCAAGGAATTCTGCGTTGTTCATTTACATTAGCGTTGAGTAACTTCCAAGAAATTATTTTGAAAAGGATTTTTACAAAATTTGACATCCGGGCCTGCTTTTACCAATAGGTACATTTATCCGTTGTTTACCCTAATGGATTTGTAAAATACCAATTTTTCTATTTCACTAATAACTTTGGCGTCATTCTTTTTATGATCTAGATGTATGGACTCCTGATATGGTGTCCTGCCGCAATTGTTTTTTAGATGACGCAAGTCTCCATGAGCATTTATCAACTTTATTGTATTGATATCACACTTCTTTACGGCCATGTGAAGTATAGTGTCGTTGTTTCTGTATCTTGAATATAGATATGCACCATCTTTCAATGCATTAACTACATCATCGCAGTCCCTCCTTAAAACCGCAAGAAGAAGCTTTCTGTCGGCTGTCTTGTTTCTGAAACTTTCCATTCATATCACCTTTTGCTGATGTTAATATTGGTGCAGGTGTAAATCCCGCATGCCATTAATTTTAAGCAAAAAATTTCTCCTGTTGCAGGATTTTCAGTGACCTGCAAAACCCCTCCCAGACATAAAATGCCATGTCACACAGGAAAATATGCAAAAAATAAAAGTATATTATATATTAAACGAAAGAATATATATTAGTTTCGATAAATTCGACGGAAACATAGTAGTAAATAATAATTTATGACAACCATTATGAGCAATTTGATTCATTGCAGAACCCTAAGGGGCTTTCTGTAACAAAAGGTTAAAAAAAGGGAATGTGCATCCAAAAATATAAAAACTATATCATTTGTAAAAAATGGAATTTAACCCGTAAATTCTGCAATTCCGCTATTCTTTATAAAACATAAATAAGTAAGGTATATATATCTGAATAAATAAAATTCTAAAAAGTCATAATTCATTTTTTGTGCCATTATTATTGGTACTAAAGCAAAGCTCCGGGTTGGGACTGTAAAGATGAGAATATGAAAAAGATAGGGTTAGAAAGAGTTAGATGCAGATGTTATTTCTGCAAGAGAGATTTGAGACAAAACGAAGCAAAGATTGTGATATCTACGAAAGGGACAGGCAAAAAATTGCCTGTTACCAAGCATTTGTCATGTGCAAGATGCCATTTCGGGAATGAAGATAGAATAGGTAACACTATTGCAATCGACAAATATAACAAAGACAAAAACAGTGTTATAATCTCTAAAATCTGAAAGATTAGAGCAGTATA
>JAJYZM010000097.1 GCA_021799935.1 bacterium
TTGTCTCTCTTATATAGAATTTTTAAAAATGGGGGTAGTTTTTTGGGCGGATAGCTCAGCCGGTTAGAGCATCGGCTTTACAAGCCGGGGGTCACAGGTTCGAACCCTGTTCCGCCTACCATTCAAAACCGCAGTAAATAAGCACTTCCAAGCCTCTTGACATTCCGCAATAAACTTGCTAAAATCGCCATAAATGACACAAATTTTTATAAAATCCGTCACAAATCCGTCACAATGGAAAAATAGCAAAAATGTCAGATAAAATAAGGCTGCGCGGCAAAATATGGCATTACGATATAACGATTGATAATATCCGTTATCGCGGCAGCTGTCAGACAGAAGATAAAAACGAAGCAGAAAAAATCGCAAGCGCGATTAAAACCGACATTATCCGAAACAAGCACGATATACCCACAAAAATCAATTATAACGATTACAATTTTAACGAACTTTGGGAAATGTATATACAATCCCAAGTTATAAGTGAAAGAGCGATAGAGAGAAAGATAACAGCGCGAAAACATTTTGTGCAATTTAATAATAAATCTATTGGCAGTATAACCCGGACGGATATTGAAAATTACCAGCTCAAAAGAAAATTAGAAATAATTGCTATGCCTCGGAATCGGAATAAGAGAGAACAGGAAATATCATTCCGAACGGTAAATATTGAAACAAGCATACTCCATAACTTCTTTGAATTTTGTATTAATAAGGAATTAATAGATAAAAATCCCGCCGAAAAAATTACGCAATTAAACGAATTATCACGATTAAAAACTCTTTCCGATACCGATATCCAAAAACTTATTAACGGAGCTACTAATAAGCTTACTCGTGATTTAATAACCTTTTTGATTTATACCGGCTGTCGGAAAGGCGAGGCCCTAAATCTTAAGTGGGACGACGTGGACTTGCAGAACGACGTAATAGCTATAAAAGGGACTAAGACAAGATACGACCGCTATATTCCTATATCGAAGCCCTTAAAAGAGCTTTTAAGCCATATCGAAAAACATCAGGACTGTTTATACGTATTTAATCGAAATGGGGCAAAATTGACCAATTTTAAGCGTTCATTTCATACCGCCTGCCGTAATGCCGGAATAAAAGATTTAAGGATCCACGACTTAAGACACGTATTCGCAAGCACCCTTACCATGAACGACGTATCGCTCTATAAGACGGGAATACTCTTAGGACACCGGACGCCGAACATGACCCAGAGATATGCCCATTTGAAGCCGAGTTCTTTAAAAAAAGAGATAGAAAAAGCATTCGGCACTAAAAGTCCGGAAGAATTAAAAAGAGAAGAATACGAAAGGGCGCTGGATATTATAAGGGAATATGAGAAGAACGGCGGAGAATAAGGAATTTAAAAAATAAGGTTCGCAAGTAAAATGGTCATGAATGATATTATTTCCGCTTACAATGTATTTTCTAAAAAATAAGATAGACACAGCCCCCCCTTCATATCCATTGTGAATTTGTGAATTATCAATATTTTTATATTATATATATAGAATATATCTATATTTAAGATATATTAAATAATTCACAAAACATATGTGAATTAATGTGAATTGTGTGAATTATTAAAAATAGGCGGTCAAAAAGAAAAAATCATATTATTTCTTTTTTTCTTGGCCGCCTAAAAATATTAAAAAAAGCTTTTAACATTATATAATATAATAAGTTGAAGGTATTATTTATTTCTTTTTTTAACCGTATCTTAAGGTCAAATTCGGTCAAATACCGTTAAAAATGTATGACAATATATTGCGCAAAAGAATAAATTTATATAACTTTGTATAACTGAATATAACATATAATACAATAATTTGATGACATATTATAAATATGATAAGTAAAAAAAAAATAAAAAAAAAGGTTGACATATGATTTTAATATGATAAAATATAAAAATGAAAACCAAAATAACTAAATCAGAACGAATGATGTTCAGACTCTCAAAAAAAGAGAAAACAACGTTCGAAAAAATCATAAAAATACAGAATAAAAAAAAGGGCGAAATTCTACGGAATTACGTTCAGGGATACATTAAGGCTTATTCAGACTTATTAATGGATAATAGCGATGAAAACGAAAAACACTAAATAAAATAAATAGTGCGGTCAGTCCGATTGCAGTCGTCTGACCGCTTAACAATGTGTGTTGAATATGCATAATATAACATCTTTATTCGTAATTGTCAATTATCGGCTAAAACCCGCAAAACCTGCGATACCGCTACTTCTACCGCTATCTTTCAATAATATATGGGGGGGTGTGTCATTATGACTCAATCCATACAATCCCCATATTTATCTGTTGCGGAAGCGGCGGAATATATGCACATTTCAAAGTCTTATCTTCGCGAAATCGCTCACTCAAACAAAATCAAACACTACAAAATAGGCGCCAAAAGACTTTTCAGGATTGAAGATATCCAAGCTTTCCTCGATTCTTGTTCGGTAAAACCAAACGATCCTAATAATTTCGGAAGAAAGTATATAAATTCAAAAATAAATAAAAAACAAATAAACATTATAAAAAAGGCGGTTTTATGATTAGTGCAGAGAAACTTAAAACGATTGATGCCGAAACGGTTTTAAATACTCTTGGACTGCCCTATAAAAAAACCGGAGACAGGCTAATGGCATTAGCAACATACCGAGACGAAAATACTGCAAGTATTTCAATCCAAAAGCGTGACGGAAAATGGCTCTGGAAAGACTTCGGAAACGGAAAGGGCGGCAGTTGGATAGACCTTGTTATGATAGCAAAAAATTTAAGTTATGTCGAAGCGTTGAAATGGTTGAACTACATTGTCGATGTTAATCTCGAAATCAACATAGAAGAAGATGACAAAATTAATAGGACTAAACAAAGTGCAAACATATCAATTATGTCTATTTATTCCGAGGTTTTTAGCAAGAATCTAATTAACTATATGTCAAGACGGGGAATATCTCTAATTCCAACGTGGATTAAGCAGATTAATTATACCGTAAGCAGAAATGAACAAATATACAAAAATGTAGCTCTTGCTGTCAAAAATATAAAAGACGGATACGCCCTGAGGAACGAAAAAATAAAAATGAATATCGGGAAAAGCGCTTATTCGTTATTTTCCAAAGGCAACCAAAAGGAACTAATTTACGTAGTAGAAGGAATGTTCGACGGTTTAACCGTTGCAGAAAAGATGAAAGACAGATTATACGATTTAGTAATTTTAAATTCTGTGCAAAATTTAGGCAATGCAGTGTTAGATATAATATCAAGTTATGGTGCGATTGTTGTGGGTTTTGATAACGATAAAGCTGGACAATATGCAGAAAACAAAATCAAAAATAATGCGGCAAAAAATATATATAAATTTAAATTTGAGGCAAAAGACCTAAATGAAGCACTACTACTTAAAGAGAAAATAAAAATAATAAAAATAAAATAAAAAAAGACATTACAACGGTCAATTGTAATGTCAAAAATTTTTAATATACTATAGGAGAGTATATTTATGATTAATATATCGCAAAATAACGAAAATGTCAATAACAATCTCAAAATTGTTAATAAAAATAAAAACAATAAAAGTGAAGGCGTTTTCTGTCCAATTACTATGAAAAAAGATAATTGCGAGTTGGTAAATAATTCCGAAAGATTTTGCAATAAAAGCATTAGAGATAAAATAAACTGTGCAAAAATATTTCGTGATAATGGTTATAATAAAGTAAATATTTATGACCTGATTCCTCACGAAAGTTTTTTGTATCATTTCGTTAAGTATTGCAATAATATGACGGACGCGCCCGATAGTTTTGGTTATGCAACAGGATTAGTCATTCTATCTACTGTTGTTCAACGAAATATTTTTATTAATTGGACTGGTCGGAAACTTTTTTGTAATCTCTATGTTTTACTCATCGCAAGATCCGGTGGAAGAAAAGGCACAACCTTGGGACTTGCGAAGCAATTACTCAATAAGCTTGAGGAAAATGATACTGACAATTTTCTTGTTTTTCCGGACGACATAACGCCTGAGAGCTTATTTTCGTTAACTCAAAATCAAACTCATGGAACATTCTTTCATGGCGAATTCGGCGGTTTCCTGAAAGGTCTTGACCGACATTACAATAAAGGACTAAAAGAGCTATTAACGGATATTTTCGACAATTTCTCTCATAAGAAATTTATTAAGGGAAAAGAAGGAATGGGTGAAATGTTCGAATTAGTTGAACCGGCAATTAATATTTTAGGCGCTTCGACGGTTGCTTGGCTTTCGGAAAATTTAAAAGAATCGGATTTTAAAAGCGGTTTTATGCAGAGATTTGTTTTTTTTCAGGGTGAATTGGACAAGAAAGAAATTGCTTTACCGGTTAAATCGATCACTTCAATTAGTGATGATATTGTCGATAAATTATATTCTATGCTTTCGGAGATTTCAGGAATATCTGGCGAAATTGTTTTATCCAATGATGCAATTCAAGCTTATGAATCTTTCTACTACTCTGATGAAGAATTTAAGAAAAGGCAGTCCGAAATATATGGCAGTTTTCATACTCGACTTTATACGTTTGTCATTAAACTTTCGATGCTATATTGTGCGATGAGAATGGATAAAACAATCTCAAAAGAAGATATTGAATATGGAATAAAAGCAAAATTATTAGTTGAGACTCAACTTTATAGCGTATTTGACAGACTATTAAGTAATGATGTTCAGGATAGGCTCGAAAAAATTAAAAATATAATTGCGGAAAACGGCGGGACAATAAACAGAAGTAAATTATTACGTTATAGTCATATGCTTGCTAAGGATTTTGACAATTATATTATGACATTAGAAGAGAATGGAACAATATTTAAAAAGACTGAAACAAAAACAAATAAAACAAAACCAACAATTCATTATTGTTTATTGGACGTATAATTAAGTCAAGGAGACACTCATGAAAAATAAACCCAAAAATATAATTATTATCGCTCTTTTTATATTTTTCGCTTTATCGTCTTTTGCCGTCAAAAGTGCTTCCGCCGATATGTCCACTTTTTTATCGACGGTAGTATCCCAAGCGCAAAATCTCGCTCCTCAGGCATATCAAGCCCAGCAGAGAGGATTTTTTGTAGGCGGTTCTATGACTATTCCGCCCCAAGGAGTATCGCTTCAACCTATATCTTTTACTCCTCCGTCGCTTTCTATGAACG
>JAJYZM010000098.1 GCA_021799935.1 bacterium
ACAGTTTTTCAGATGCAATGGATTATTCAAAAAAATATGAAGTGCCAATGCACCCTAAGTATATATACGATTACAATGATATATCACAAAGCGAATTGTTAGGACTTGCGTATGCGGTATCAAAAGCTGATATAAATTCAGACAAAATATCTGAATTGGAATCAATAAAAATTGGCGATAAGAATAAAGTAATCGATTTTATAGAAAAAATATGCATACCCCACGCTGAAAAGGAGGATTCTGTTATCATAATTGGGGACGATGCAAAAAGCCTTATCACTTCTCTCGGATTTGTAAATGATGGTATCATATCTTTTGACAGGTTGGGCAGCTATGAAGCAAATGATGATGCGGTATCATTGGATCTGCTCAACAGAATCGCACCGTTCAAGATAATGCAAAGATCCACACGAATTGGAGGAAGGTTGGGAAGACCGGAAAAAGCAAAGGAAAGACTTATGAAACCGCCACCTAATCTTCTTTTTCCCATAGGTGAATACGGCGGAAAAGAAAGGAATGTGATGAAAGCATATATGAATGATAAAAAGAAGTTTGGAAACCAGACCATAGAGATAGAAACTGCGAGATACAGGTGCCCAAAAGATGATGAAAAGCTATTGACACAATTTTGCTGGAAGCACAATTGCAGAGCGTATATAGAAAGAAAATGCGAAAGATGCGCTAGGAATGCGGATATCGGCTCTGATGTGTGCAAATTCTGCGGAGGAAAGGTATTGTCTCATGAAAGCATAAAAATAAATCTTACAAAAGAAATTGAAAATTCCGCAAATAGATTAAATTTAAATATCCAGAGGATGCCGAAGCTTATGAAAGGCGTAAAGGGAATGATAAACAAGGGAAGGGAAATAGAAGCGATAGATAAGGGAATATTAAGGAGCATTAATGGCATATACGTATTTAAGGACGGCACTTCCAGATTTGATGCTACTGACGCACCGATAACCCATTTTTATCCCAAGGAGATAGGCACGAGCGTCGAAAGATTGCGTAGTATGGGTTATTCCCACGATTATCTCCATAACGATCTAAGGAGCGAAGATCAATTGGTTGAGCTGAAGCATCAGGATATAATACTCAACAGGAGGGGGGGCGAGTATCTTTTAAAAATTTCGAAATTCGTCGATGATTTATTGGAGCGTTTTTATAAATTGGACAGATTTTACAATGCAAAAAACATTGACGATTTGATAGGGCACTGTGCAATCACGCTTTCGCCTCACACCTCGGCCGGAGTATTATGCAGAATTATAGGATTTACCGATGCTAATGTGGGCTTTGCACACCCGTATGTGATATCCGCAAGAAGGCGAAACTGCGACGGCGACGAGGATACGACTATGTTGCTTCTTGATGCACTTATAAATTTTTCAAAAAAATATTTGCCTACTAGCGTCGGAGGAACGATGGATGCACCCCTTATACTCACGCTTAATGTAAAGCCTGAAGAGGTAGACGACGAGGTATGGGATATGGAAATTGTAAATAAGTATAGTAAGGAGTTTTATGATAAAACCCTTCAAAGGGTATCTCCGGGGGAGATATTAATAGAGAGGGTGAATTCAAGGCTTAACGATAAAAGTATATTCGAAAATTTGGATTTCACGCATGAAAGCTCTTCGGAAGCGATACTCAATTCCCCAAAAAAAAGCAATTATACAATGCTTAAAACAATGCAGGATAAGATAGACGCGCAATTCATGCTTATGGACAAATTATCCTCGATAGACAAAGCCGACGCGGCAAAAAGACTGATACTCAGCCATTTCATCCCTGATTTGATAGGCAACCTTCACTCATTTTCAAAGCAGACATTTAGGTGCATTTCGTGCAACGCAAAATATAGAAGGGTACCTCTTTCAGGAGTATGCAGAAAATGCGGAGGCAAGATAGTTCTTACAATATCAAAGGGGGGTATAAAAAAATATTTGGATACTGCAGCCAACCTTGCGGATAGGTATGATATAGAAATTTATATAAAACAGAGGATAAAACTTATAGAAAAGGAGATAGACACCGTATTTGGAAATGATGAAGAAACAAAGCAATTCAACCTTTCAAAATTTATGTGACATTTCATTGTGATTGTTTTGAGCAATTGATAAAATTGAACTTTATAAAAGCAAAATATAAAATAATTTTAGATGAAATTATCCTTCTTTAAGCTCTTTTTCGATTAGACTTTTAAATTTCAGCAGTTCCTTTGCTGCAGTTTCTGCAGGGCTCTTCAGTATTTTTTCCACTATCTCCAATCTCTCTTTTTCCGTAAAATTTAATGAAATATACGCCGCCGCATAATAACTTATGGTCTTTGCACGGCAATATGACCAATCTTCAAATGCTTTTGTCTTATTTAGGATTTTCTCCTCTTCCGTAGCGGCGAATAAAATTTCGTGCGGTTGGGTATTTGTAAGTATCATTTCTGCGAGAAACGGGACTCCTTCTAAGGACAATTCTATATCCGCATATCTCTCCCTATACCCCGATTCTTTTTTTTCTTTTGATATCTTATTGTAATAAAAATTATACTTTTTTATTAAACTGGGTTGGTACCTGTCTGCAAGCGCATGGATTATCTCGTGTATGATATTTTTTTCGAGATTTTTGACATATTCTAAATCCATCTCTATATAGTCTATATATCCTCTTTTTTTAGAATCTGGCAAACCAAAATCCTCCTCATTTGATGGGGAGGTGTAATAAGGAACATCGGAGTATGTTCTTTTATTTTTTATGATGGGTATTTTTTTCCTTATATCCGGATCGATATTCAATTTATCACATACCGAATCCCAGTATTTTATAATTATGCTTTTCTTTGAGTTATGAAAATTCTTCGCAGAAAGTTTTTCTTTTTCGGCATTTTCAGACCTTGTTTCTTCTCTCCTTATATCAATATTATTCTTTTTCTTGACAGATACGTCTCCGGTCTTCGTTTCTTGAATTGCCTTCTCCCTTATCCTTGCCTGTTTTTCCATAGCCTCCATTTCCTATTGGATATAAAATATTATATAAAACTTGTGTGTAAATAAAAGCGTCATCTTTTTAAAGATTTAATATAAATACTAATAATGCCAGGGTGGCGGAATCCGGTAACGCGTGCGCCTGGAAAAATCTTGAAAGCGCATGGCCTCACGGCCTCCTGGGTTCAAAAGCTTTATGCTGAAAATCCCAGCCCTGGCGGGTATGATATGCTTAACAATGCGGATGTAAAATTCCATAGAAACTCTTATAAAGGTTTCATTTGCAGGTCGAATGCATAAGAAGGTATAATATCCTTTCCAAATAATAATGATTGGTGAGAAAATGCCAAAAAAATATTCCTTTAATTGTAAGGATATGGGGATGGATTGCGACTTTAAAGCGGAGAATGAAAAAAAGGACGCACTGATAGCAAAGATAGGGGAACATGCAAAAAAGGCGCATAACCTGGAAGTCAATGAAGAACTCATGAAAAAAGTAGAGCATGCAATAAAGAAGGTTTGATTTCTCTCTTTAAGTTTTATTTTATTTTTTTCATTTTATAGTTAAACGGTTTTTTGATGCAAGAATTACTACGTAAAAAAATGGAGAAGCAGGGTTACCATTTTGTCGGAAAGCATTCGGCTGTAAAAATATGCGAGTATGCTGCAAATGGATTGAGAGACAAAACTCTTTGCTACAAAAATTTGTTTTATGGGATAAAGAGCTGGAAATGCATGCAGGCAACCCCTGCGGTGGGATGCGATTTGAGCTGCAGATTCTGCTGGAGAATAATCCCGGAAGAGTTTGATACAAAATGGAACGAGCTTAATAAGACTTCATGGGATGAACCGCGGTATATTGCTGAGAATATGATAAAAGAGCAGCAAAGGATTGTGAGCGGATTCAAATCCATAGCTGATACCGATTTAAAAATGCAGAGATGGAAAGAAGCAAATTCTCCGATGCACGTGGCACTGAGCCTCACAGGCGAACCGACCTTTTATCCGTATCTCTCCGAATTGCTAAAAGAATTTCACAAAAGAAAAATGAGCACTTTTGTAGTAAGCAATGGGACTCTGCCAGAAGCTATCGAAAGGCTTGAACTGATGCCCACACAGTTTTATATCTCTCTCCAAGCTCCCGATAGCAAAACTTACATGAATGTTGTAAGGCCTAAGATAGGCGATGCGTGGAAAAGATTCCTCAAATCTTTGGAATTCATGTCAACATTGAAAACGAGGACTGCACTGAGAATGACCTTGGTAAAAGGGCTTAATATGGGCAATATGGACGGATATGTAAAACTCATTGGTATGGCTAAGCCGAATTATGTGGAAGTCAAGGGATTTTCTTTTGTGGGAGGAGCTAGAGAAAAAGAAAGAGGGTTGTCGTTATTTGACATGCCGAACAATGAAGAAATAGCGGAATTCGCACACAGGCTTGCCGAATCGACAGGGTATATCGAAACGGATGAACATAAACTGAGTAGGATTGTGCTTTTGAGCAGGGACAAAAATTCAAAAGACAGCAGAAAAATAAATTTTGATAAAATCTAAATCCCACTGGGAATGACTAAACAAAATATGATTACGCGGCAATCTGAGGATGTCATGGAAGAAAAGTTTGGTTCTTTATTTTTTCCCTTATATACTCCCCTATAAAAGTGAGCTTCGGACCCTGCAATGAGTCTTGCTCGAGTTTTGTTTTCGTTTGTATTACCTTTTTCAGTTCTATGACCCACTCCTTGTGCTTGCTTATCCACGGATAGGACAGCATTTCCTGGGCCCTTTTTATATCTATATCTGTGGTCTTCATGGTCAATTTTTTAAGGAAGTCGTAGTTTTCTATGTCTGACATTGTCACTCCAAGAAATCTTGCCTTCGGGGTCGCTATCTCATTGCTTATGTAGGCAAGATTCATGCTCCCGGTCTTTATTGTCCAGTAAATATACCAACCCCACGCATCGCAATCATTGAACACGTATATCGGAAGCCCTAAGTCGGAAAGCTTCCTTATAAGCCTTCTTGTCCCTCTTGACGCCTGCCCCTTTGGTGTTATGAGTATGGCATTCTCCTTCTGCCAGAATTTATCCTCGTTTAATCTTTGCCATACTGCATCCTTTTCCACTACGAGCACGTATTTTGCCTTTACATCGATAAATTCCATATTGTTGTCTACGTCGCTCGGAATTGACCATCCGCTCCTCCCCTGCTTGC
>JAJYZM010000099.1 GCA_021799935.1 bacterium
AATCTGGCCGAAAGAATAGGGATCGTCTACCACAGGTGTAAAAAAATCTACAGTTTGGATAAGACAGACGGAATCATTGATTTTATAAACGCCTGCATCGTCTTTATACTTGAACCCTACTAAAACATTGTCGCTTTCCGGCACGGGCAGTTTTTCTAAAATTTTGGAAAGGTCCTCCGGACCTATCTTGCAGCCTCAGCCGTGAGCGCTTGTCAGACTTGTAAGTTTGTATTTCTTCGACGTCATACTGTTAAATTTTGTGACGGGGACAGAATTGAATTATGTACCCGTATTTATTTATTTTTTAAGGAGTCGGCATTTTCCCGCCAACTATTAGATATTTAAGATCTTTGTCGGTAAACTTGACGCCGCCTCCGAAATATACCGACCTCTGCGAATTATCGGTTATATTATCGTATCCGGCGTCTAAAAATATATGCCTGTAAAACGTATAGGCGATGCCCGCGTTAATATCCTCGCTGACTCCGTTATTATCGGCATTAAAACCGAACGCCCTTGCATAAAGTTTAAGATTTCTTCCTGTATCCGGCACGTAATAATTGATGCCGACCGCGCCGGTCGAATACAGCAAACCGGCAAGAAGCGTAAAATTATAGAAATTTTTTGCTATCAAAGCATTCAATTTTATGTTATTGGAGTAGCTGTATTGGGTTGTATTAGTAGTTACGCTGGATGGATAAAACTGCCCCGACGGAGGATTATTTGTTGTATAAGTCGTGGTCTGGGTTTCTGCGTAAGTGTTACCGTAACCCATAGGCACCGAAGCCACGCCGAGTTCGTAATAATGTCCGGGAGACGGCTGAAGCTTAACGTTCACCTGTGAAACAGAACCTTTGTTCCTCGCTAGATACTGGGAATTCATATTTACCTTAACCTTAAATTGGCTGTATCCGCCGACCAAATTATTAATTCCTTTAAGCGAGCCGTTAAGGTTGTCGTATACCGAATTTCTGTTGACTAACCTGCCTATCGTTCCATGGCCGTTATTGATTTTAGAAGAAATCCCGTACAGTTCGTTTAAAGTAAGTTTCAATTTTTTTGTATCGGCATTTATATTTTTTAAGCTGTCGTTAATATTGCCTCTATTTTTAGCTACGATATAATTCAAATTTTTAGAAAGCCCCTTTATGTTTTCGGTAATGGCGGGAAGTTCTTTTTTCAGATTATAGGATATGGAATCAAAATTATGGATTGTCCTTGTAATAGCGGCATCGTTCTGCACGGTTAAACCGTTTATGTTTTTTGAAATAGAAGCAAAATTGGACATAATTACGTCCACGTTTTGTTGGTTTTCATACACAAGCCTGTTTAAATTTATGGAAAGCGCCGCAATATTGTGAAGTATAGCCTTTATATTTTCTTCGCCGGTCTTTGTGCCTATAGAGTTTTTTAAAGATTTAGAAACTTTTTCCAGGTCTCCAGCGGTCTTGGAAAATTTCATAATAAGGGATGATATGCTCTGGGGAGATATTTCGCTTCTTATAACTTCTTTATTTAAAGATTCTTTAGTTTCGGACACCGGCTCTGCGCCTGCCGGAGATATAGATATATAAGCTTCTCCGAGCAGGCTCATCGACCTTATGGACGCAACATATTGCGGATAGACCTTATATTCGGTTTTTATCGCCATATAAACCCTGGCAAGTCCTTTTTCTAAGCTGATTTTTTCTACGGTTCCTATTTTTATTCCGGCCATAGTGACCGCAGTTCCCGCGCCTATTCCGTTTGCTGATTTAAAATATGCCGAAATAGTATAAGTAGGGGGTTTAAATATGCGGATTTTCCCTACCTTGACCGAAAAATAGGCGAGTATCAGCAAAACCGCAACAACAAAAATACCTACCTTGGTTTCTTTATTAATATTCATAACAAATAAATAAAATTAAATTACAATAGGTCCTTCCATGCTTCCTTTTATAAACTGTTTAACGACCGGATTTATAGATTTTCTGAACTCTTCCGGCGATCCAGATTCTATAATCCTGCCGTCGTAAAGCATAGCAATAATATTGCCTGTTTTAAACGCCCCCGATATATCGTGGCTTATAATTATTCCGGTAAATTTAAATTTATTATGCATGGATATGATAAGATTGTTGATGACGTCGGACATAACCGGGTCTAATCCGGTAGTAGGTTCGTCAAAAAGCATTATCTCGGGATTGAGTATTAACGCTCTTGCAACCCCTACTCTTTTTCTCATTCCGCCTGAAATCTCGGATGGCATCTTATTTTCCTGTCCTTTTAAACCTACGTCTTCCAAAACGGAAAAAACCCTGTCTTTTATATCTTTTTCGGAAAGTTTAAGATGCTGCCTTAGAGGAAAAGCCACATTTTCAAACACGTTTAAAGAATCCAGAAGCGCCCCGTCCTGAAATACCATTCCGAATTTTTTTCTAATCTCGTTAAGTTCCTTTTTTTTTAGGGTATTTATATTTATGCCGCCTATTAAAACCTCCCCTGAATCTGGTTTTATAAGTCCGATTATGTGTTTCAGCATTACGCTCTTTCCGCCTCCGCTTCTGCCGATAACGACCGTTATTTGTTTTTCGCCGAACTCGATACTTAAATTATCCAACACCTTTACGCCGTTGAAAGATTTAGACAACCCCTCCAAAATAATCATAACGAAAGATTAATAAAATTGATAAATTTTATCCTTTTATTAAAGGTTTTTAATTAATTTAGACATATTAAATTATATGAGCGCTTATATATGTTTAATTATATATCCAGCAGTTTAAATAATCAATTGATAATGAGGCAAAAAAATAACTAAAAAAGAATAGAGGTGAGCAAATAATCCGCAAAAAGTATATATATCGAACTCAACACCACTGCCTGGGTAGTAAACCTTCCCACCCCTTTTGCGCCCCCGGTAGTCTGAAAACCCTTAAAGGTGCTTATTACCGCAAGTATTGCGCCGAAAAAAACCGATTTTAATAAACCGTTATATATATCGCTCAGCTTGATATACTGATATATCTTTTCGACATAAGTAACGTGGTTAAGCCCTAAAAAATACACGTAAACTAAATAACCGCCTATTATGCCTATCAAGGAACACAAAACGGCCATTACAGGAAGCATAGCCATTGCGGCAAGTATCCGCGGAACCGAAAGAAAATAATACGGGTCAACCGCCATAACCTCCAGGGCATCTATCTGCTCCGTAACTTTCATGGTTCCTATTTCCGACGCCATAGAAGAACCGCATCTTGCAGTAATCATAAGTGCGGTAAGGACAGGACCAAGCTCTCTTACCATAGACAATGCGACCGTGGGCCCTATCATATATGTAACTCCGACTATTTTCGCGGCGTAATAAGCCTGAAGCGACAGAACCATACCGGTAAAAAGACCGGTCAATCCGACAACATAAAAGGAATCCATTCCGATAAAAATTATCTGGTCTATGAGATTTTCGAAATTTATAAAATATTCCGGTATAGAAATAAGGGACTCCCACATATAAATCGCGATAGAACCTAATTCGTCAACTGTATATAATACAAATTTACCGATTTTTTCAAACGGGACGATAATTATATTATTCATATAATAGACGTTATGACTCTTCCAGTTCGACATGCCAGTAAGCGTTGTCCACTAAATTAAGAAAAGGCATCCATTCTTTGTACATAATGTTCGTAAGGGATATATGGTAATACGGCGACCATTCGGGTTTTCTCGGTTTTTTTATCAGTTTCATTCCCGCTCCTTCCGGAGTCCTTCCTCCCTTGGCTCTATTGCATGGAATACAGCTGCACACTACATTTTCCCATGACGAAATACCTCCGGACATTCTCGGAATAACGTGGTCTAAGTTTAAATCACTTTTTTTAAATTCTTTCCCGCAATACTGGCATCTGTTTTTATCTCTTAAAAAGATGTTGGCTCTTGAAAATTTGATATATCTTTTGGGCAGTTTATCGTAATTAAGAAGAATTATTACTCTCGGCGCCCTTATAGCCCTGCCTACTAGTCCGATAGAATTTGTTTTTTCGGTTACGGAAAGTTCCCGCCATGAGTCGAAACTGAACGTTCTATAGTTTTCGTCAACCGCTTTGGCGATATCCTGATAAAGCAGTATAAGCGCTCTTTTCAACGAGGTAACGTGGACCGGCAAAAAAGACTTATTCAGGACAAGAACGCTTGAAGATACCATGATTATTTTATTTTTGTATTTATAATAAAATTAAATATTAATATATTATATCAATAAAATAGAAAATAAAAAACCAAAAAGTCTTATTTTTAAATTAATGCGAGGGCATTCGATATATCGTTAAAATCGTCTTCCAATACAGTTCTCATATCAAGCAGGTATTCTTCGTTTTTTATTTTTCCGATAATCGGTGTATTACAGGCGCGGAAAAATTTACCCAGTCCGGACGAGCTTATTTTTTTATGTGCGATACTCAAAGCAAAAGTCTTAAGCTCATAATCGGGAAGCGCGCCCCCGCCGACTATGCTTGAATCTTCGACTATTTTAAAATCGAATGAATTTTTATCGATATTTTTAAATTTTTTAATTTTATTTAAAAGTTTTACCGCTTTTTTTCTTATTTCTTTTTCGGTCTGAGCTATAAGAAAGAGCGTCGGAATATTTTTGACGGCTCTTTCGGTATCTAAATATTCGAACAGAACCGCTTCCAGCGCGGCAAGCGTCATCTTGTCTATTCTGAATGCCCTGCTCAAAGGGTTTGAAGCAATCATATCGACATACCCGGCTCTTCCTGCTATGATTCCCGCCTGAGGTCCTCCGAGAAGCTTATCTCCGCTGAACGTAACGATATCTACGCCGGTATTGACGACTTCCTGCGCCGTAGGTTCATAAGGCAGTCCGAATTTTTCCAAACCGACTAAACTTCCGGAACCAAGGTCTTCCATAACGGGTATATTATATTTTTTCCCTATAGCGGCTATATCGCCCCCGGTCGGCTCATATACAAAACCGGTCATCCTGAAATTGCTTTGATGGACCTTTAATAATAGGGCGGTATTTTCATTTATGGCGGATTCGTAATCCTGCGGCTTAGTTTTATTAGTAGTTCCCACTTCAACGAGTTGTGCCCCCGATGCCTTCATTATATCGGGTATTCTGAATGAACCGCCTATTTCGACGAGTTCGCCTCTCGAAACGATAACCTCTTTTTTGGCTCC
>JAJYZM010000100.1 GCA_021799935.1 bacterium
CTATACCCGGCAGTTTCTTTCCTTCCAGAAGTTCGAGAAACGCTCCGCCTCCGGTAGAAACATACGACATTTTTGCAAATTCGCCCGCCCTGTGCAATGCGACGTCGGTATCTCCGCCTCCTACTATCGTTAAAGCATAGGCGTTTGCAACGCTTGAAACCAGAGCAAAAGTTCCCCTGCTGAACGCATCCATTTCAAATACGCCCATAGGCCCGTTCCATACGATAGTTTTAGCATTCTGGATAGCTTCCGTAAAAAGGGTAACCGTTGCAGGGCCGATATCCAAAGCCATCCAGCCCTTAGGAATCTCCTGAATAGTCGTAACCTTAGTTTCCGCGTCGGGCGCTAATTTGTCTGCTACGACCGCATCGACCGGGAGATAAAGTTTTATTTTCTTCTCGTTTATTTTCTCAAGAGTTTTTTTGGCGTATTCCAGCATTTCGTCTTCTACCAGCGAACTTCCCACGTCGTGCCCTAACGCTTTAAGGAATGTATTGGACATCGCCCCGCCGATAATTAATTTGTCTATTTTGTCGGCTAAATTAGACAAAACCTCTATTTTCCCGGAAACTTTTGCTCCTCCTACGATTGCTACAAAAGGCTTCATAGGGTTTTCTACGGCTCTCGTAAAATAATTCAACTCTTTTCTTATAAGAAAACCGGCTGCGCACGTATTTACGAATTTTGTAACAGCGACATTGGAAGCATGCGACCTGTGCGCGGTGGCAAATGCGTCGTTGACGTAAATATCGCAGAGAGAAGCTAATTTTTTGCCGAATACGTCGTCGTTGCTCGTTTCCTCGGGGTAAAACCTTAAATTTTCGAGAAGTATAATATCGCCGAAACCGGCTGTTTTTACGGTATTTTCCGCGAGTTCGCCTATGCAGTCTCCCACGAATTTAACTTCTTTGTCTAAGAGCCTGCTCAGTCTTTTTGCCACTACTATCAGCGAAAGTTCGGGAACTTTTTTACCTTTTGGCCTTCCCATATGCGACATTAATACGACTTTCGTGTTTTCGTCGAGGCAGTAATTTAAAGTCGGAAGAACCGCCCTTATGCGCGTATCGTCCGTAATATTGCCGTTCTGGTCGAGAGGAACGTTAAAATCCACTCTGATAAGCAGGGTTTTATTTCTTATGTCTATTTCATCGATATAAACAATATTGTTCATCCGGGATTTTCCTTTCCTTATTTCATCATAAAAACGGCCGTTTCGGCAAGCCTTGTCGAATATCCCCACTCGTTATCGTACCACGCAAGAACCTTAACGAGGTCGTCCCCGATAACTTTCGTGCTTAAAGAATCGACTATGGAAGAGTGCGGGTCGCCTATATAATCTATGGAAACCAAAGGTTCTTTGCTGAAAGCGAGAATTCCTTTGAGATAAGTTTCGGAAGCTTCCTCTAATTTTGAATTGACTTCCAAAACGGAAGTCTTTTTAGAAACCTTGCATACAAGGTCGTTAATGGAAACATCGGGCGTAGGAACCCTCAAAGACATACCGTCCAGTTTATCCTTAAGTTCCGGAAGTACTTCGCAAAGGGCTTTTGCCGCGCCCGTCGTAGTCGGGATGATAGACAAAGAAGCGGCTCTCGCCCTTCTTAAATCTTTATGCGGCAAATCTAATATCCTCTGGTCGTTAGTGTAAGAATGGGCGGTAGTCATGTTGCCTTTTTCTATCGTAAAATTTTCATGCAATACTTTAGCGACGGGAGCAAGACAGTTTGTTGTGCATGAAGCCATAGACACGATAAAGTGTTTATTTTTATCGTAAATTTTATCGTTGACTCCGAGCACTATCGTAGCATCGGGGTCGTGGGCAGGAGCGGAAATCAAAACTTTTTTGGCTCCGGCATGCAGATGTTTTTCCGCATCGCCTCTTTTGGTAAAAAGTCCGGTAGATTCGATAACTAAATCGACGCCTAGATGTTTCCACAAAAGTTCCGCCGGGTCTTTTATCGCCGTAATCAAAGTTTCCCTGTTATCCGCAATTATATGGTCTATATCGTATCCAACGTAAAAACCTGCTTTGCCGTGAACGGAATCGTATTTAAGCAGATGGGCAAGCACCTGCGGGTTGGTAATATCGTTAATGGCGACTATTTCAATCCGTTCTCCTTTGGCAATCATTCCCTGAAATATTCTAAAAACGTTTCTGCCTATCCTTCCGAACCCGTTTATCGCAACCCTTAAATTTGCCATAAAACTCTCCTGCCCTTTATTGATTATTGAATTTTAAAATTAAACAGTATTTTAGTATGAGCCGTGATTCCTATTGATGTTTCTACGCCCTTTGCCGTTATGGTCTCTGCCTTTATGCTTAGGCCCTCCGTGTCGCGCCTGCTGTAAACGGCCTCTTGGACCCTGCCCTCCGAAACCTTGGCCTCCCTGCTGCATAGGACCTCTGAAAGAGGGACCTTGCTGCTGCATAGGACCTCTTGGACCCTGCCCTCTGAAAGCGGGACCTCCGTGTTCGAAAGGCCTCCTCATCCTCCAGTTTTGATACGGATGATTCCTGTAAAAACGACCTTCATGTTCGTGCCATACGTTATAATTTCTTAAGAACATATGATGCCTGCCCCACCAACCCGGATGATGATACCTGTACCAAGGACCTATATTGCCTCTCCACCAGGAAAAATACCCCGGGTAAGCCACGACGGGCGGAGGCGGACCAAAAGCCAATATTCCAGGCAGATAAATCCCCGCGGTTACCGGATACCACGGACCGGTATATACGTTGGCATAAACCCATCCGCCGTTCAACCATCTGTAATAATAACCGTTATATCCGTAAATGTAGCCTCCGTAAATCGGAGCTTCATAGGCATTTACGCCGTTGCCGAAAGAAAAAGCAAAATTAGGAGTTGCGACGCCTATGCCGTAATATCCCTCGGAATATGCCGGCGAAGAATAATACGCCGTAAATCCGCTTAAAAATAAAATGAAAATTCCGGCGAAAGCCGTTAAAAATAGTAAACTTTTTTTAATTTTCATGTTTTTCATAATTTTCACCCCGTAGGTTAAATTAAAACGACCTATATAGCATAAACAAACTGCATAACAATAAATTATTATATACGACAACTGCATATAATTACAATATATATTTATATAAATTATTATACCTCAATAATATCAAAATATTTTTAAGATTTTAACAAATAGGTGAAAATTGTGATAAAATTATAAAAAGGTTAATCCAATTTATATTCGGAGGTTTATATGTTTAACTATAAAGGACTTGAGATAACAAGATTCTGCCACGACAGTTTTTTGGTAAAAGGCGGCGGCATAAATATATACTTCGACCCTTTTAAATTGCACGGGGACGAACCGAAGGCCGATTATATATTTATATCGCACGAACACTTCGACCATTTTTCCCCCGACGATATTCATAAGATTATTAAAGATTCTACGGTTTTATTTATGAACGAAATGACCGGCGACGAAATCGACGGATTATACGATAATAAAATCGTTATTATACGCCCGGGAGACTCAATCGATTTTAAAGATTTGCATATTAAAGGCGTTCCCGCTTATAACATTAATAAATTCAGGGAGCCCGGGAAGGTCTATCATCCGAAAGAAGATAAAAAACTCGGCTTTATAGTCACTTTTAAAGGCGTCAAAATATATCACACGGGGGATACCGACCATATACCCGAAATGGATAGCCTTGAAAACGAAAAAATAGATTTGCTCTTCATTCCCGTAAGCGGCACATACGTTATGACCCCAGCCGAAGCAATCGAAGCCGCTTCGAAAATTAAGGCCGACACGTCAATTCCTATGCATTACGGCACCATAGTCGGAGAAAAAAAGCAGGCTGAAGAGTTCATGGAAGGCATTCGTAAAAAAGGACTAAAATGCGAAATTGTTTGAAAATATAAAATAATAAACGGGATGGAAAAAACTCAATATACTCCAATAATAATCGAAAGTCTGATCTTCGGCAAAAATTCCGATTACCCTCTCTATATAAAATCCGGCGAAAATTATATCCTGTACAGGTCAAAAGCCCTTATTTTTTCCCAGAGCGATGCTTTAAGGCTTAAGAACAACGGCGTCGATAATCTTTATATCGAGACGAAAGACAAAGATAAATACGACAACGATATCCTCGAACACATCGAAACTATTATAAAATCGCCCGATACCAATTTTGAAGAAAAAGCCGTAAAAATTTATATATATTCCAAGGTTTACGCCGAATATGTTATAACTACCGGAAATCTTAGGGATAATCAGGAAAACGTTAAAAAATCTATTGAAACTACCATAGAATATTTATTGATGAGCGAATTCGGCTTTATGAATCTTTTAAATCTTTCGGGTTACGATTACAACGAGGTCGGACACGGAATGAACGTCAGCATATATTCGATGGCTTTAGCAAACAGGCTCGGTTTTTCAAACAAAATATCCCTTTATGAAGTAGGTCTCGCCGGACTGACCCACGATATAGGAAAGTTAAAAATCCCGAAGGAGCTTTTATCGAAAAAAGGCTTGTCAGAAAGCGAAGTTAATGAAATTCGGAAGCATCCGATATATTCAAAAGAAATTTTAACGGCTAACGGCATAGATAACCGCAACGTAATCAACGGAGTATTAGAGCATCATGAAGCCTCTAACGGTTCTGGCTATCCTTTCGGCAAAATGGAAGAAGATATTTCGGCATACGGAAAGATTTTAATTATTGCCAATAGATTCGATTCGCTTACGAGAAACAGGCCTTACAGAATTAAACTAAGCGTATCCGACGCATTAAACCTGATGGAGCAAAACTCGGAACTTTACAATACGGCTTTTTTGAGAGAATTTATCCTGCTGATGTATAAAAAGGCTGTTTCATAGGTGGTGCCGAAGGCCGGAATCGAACCGGCACGGATTTTGTCCGCCACCCCCTTAAGATGGTGTGTCTACCAGTTCCACCACTTCGGCATCATATAAATAAAATCCGGTGTTTATAAAAAAATTCGCTGCTTAAGTTTATTTAGCGGCGTTTTTAGAAACCGCTTTAGCCTGTTTCGGCGCAGGTGGAGGCAAAGAAGATTTTGCGGCCGCCGGCGCAGTCTTGGAAATATAGCTTTTAATCGATATGGGGTTTTGCTTTTTCGCCGAAATATACGATATAAAAAAAGCCGAACCCATAAAAATTATAG
>JAJYZM010000101.1 GCA_021799935.1 bacterium
ATGTTTAACTTATCCATTACAGGACAACAAATGTTAGCGCAGGCGGCCATGATGAACTCGATAGGCAAAGGCATTATGCAGTTTTCGGAATCTACCGGCACGTCCAGCACCGCACAGGGTTACGCTCTTACGCAAGCTATGAGCCAGTCGCAGAGTTCGTGGACTACGTCCGCCATAATGGCATCGAAAATGCTTCCGATATTTCATTTAATAATGGAGGTTATCGTAATAGCCTTATTCCCGTTATTTTTTGCCTTAGCCGTTATCCCTACGATGACCGGCAAATATTTAAAGCTGTTATTCGAACTTCTTATGTGGCTCGCTATGTGGAGTCCCATAGCGTCTATTCTTAACTATGCCGTTAATTCCTATATACAGGCTAAAGTTTTTGTGAATATAAGTAATCCCTTATCCGGCACGGCGGGTTTTAATCTTGCCAACTACAACTTTATCGCGCAGAACTCTTATATCTACACCGCCGTTACCGGCGCTATGATGTGGATGATACCCGTGCTTAGTTTCGGTCTCGTTACCGGTTCCGCTTACGTCATATCCGGAGCGATATCCGCCGCTCAGGGAACGGCTCACGGAGCCGCTCAGCAACAGGGCGCAAGCGTAGGAACGTCAAGCGGATTACAGGGAATAGGCTCTCAAGCGGGAAGCCTCGCCGGTATGCAGTCGGAAGAGAAACAGGGCTATAATCCCGCCGCCGCGGCGGAAAAAATTGCGGGAATGGGAGCTTTGGATAATCTATCTAACGCTTCCGCTTTCGGAAATAACTTGCAGACGAACGGGTTAAATAATATGATAAAGGCAAAGACAAGCAATCAGGAACAGTCTATCGCTTCGGGTATCGTAACTGCGGCTCAAGCTCAACAGATAGGAACTCAGCAGGGTCAGCGCAGTATAGGCAATACAGACGCCAATCAAGCCCTTGCCAACGAATATTTCGGCGGCAATACCCAAAAACTGTTTAATTTTGAAAGCGCTATCAGCGCCAATAAAGAACTCGCTGGAGATGTAGGCAGCGCTAAAGCTTTTGAACAGGCTAAAGCCGACGGCTTTAAAGGCAATTATCAGCAGTATTTGCAGTTTGCGTTCACTATCGGAGACGAATCTAAATTCGGCGCCGCCGTCGGCAAGAATCAGGCATATAACGGAAACGTAACGGCTGGCGAAACTTTTACGGCAAGGGAAAATACTATAAAGGGATTCTTGGGAGCACAGGCTTTTAGCGATATAGCCGCAAAATACGGCACCGGCTGGATTAAAAACGGAACGGAATTTAACGAAGTCGAACGCCTTGCTTCCGGCAATTATCTTGGTCAAAACGCCGCATTGGTCGGCGAAACCGGAGCGGCTTCTAAATTAGGACAGGCGGAAGGTTACGGCAGTCCTCAAAATGCTCAATATGCCGCCCGCGTTAGCGCAGTCGAGAGTTATGTCGCCGCCAAAACCGTCGGATTAAAGAATGCCGCTTTTGCGGGATATGCAAAGGGCGTAAATCAGATGAACGACGTATTTAAATCTTATCTTACATCTCCAGCAGGTTCTGCGGAACACGCGGAATTAGGACAAATCAGCAACGAGTTTCTGAATAATTCGAATCCAATGATTCGTAACATGGCAAGAACTCTGTTTGCCGGAGATGCCGCAACTTACATGACCGATCAGACGTCGAATAAGGGCGATATGAGTTTATCTAAATCCGCAAGCACAAGCAAAGGGAGCAAGTCGGCTACTCAAATAACTGTTAAGGCAGGCGTTAACGCAAGCGCTGATTTGTCTTGGAAACCAGTGGCAGGAACCGTCGGAGCAATTACCGGCGGAATTCTTGGTTCGCTTTTCGCCGCGGGGTCGGATGTCGCTACGGAAGGAGTGGGCGCTGTAGGTAACGCCGCGGAAGTCGGCGGCGGGATAGCTCTTGGCAGAATGATAGGCGGCGATATCGGAGGATTTATTCAGCACACTTGGGACAACTATACCGGTTCTGACAGAAAAAATACCGCTACGGATAGCAATAGCCTAACGACTTCAACGGGCAACACGACGGCGGAAGCTATCGTCCAAAAAATAAATAACTATAACGGCAATGATCCGTCGGGATTTGTATATGGTCAGGTTCAGAAAAATAGCAGTCCAAATACCGTTACCGAACCGACGAGACCGGCTATGCCTTCGCCCGTTGGTAAACACACGACCGAGCTTACATCCGGTAGCGGCGGAAATAACCCTTCGGGATATTTTGTTCCGACTCCGGGTGTTCAGTCTGGTCCTGGACAATATACTACCGTTAACGGAGAATTAGTCCAGCCGGGGCAATTGCCGGGCTCTCCCGCTAATCTCGGATTGCCGGGGCCAAGCGCTGGGACTCCTCAAGTAACCGGAGCGACGGGATTAGGAGCCACGGGAGACGATGGAATAATCGTCGAACCTTAGAAATAAAAAATCCCGCTTATTTAAGGCGGGATTTAATGCTTATATTTTTAGATTTGGTTTATTAAAGATTGTAAATATTACCGCTATTACAGGAGAGCGTAGGATCGTTGTTTGGATTCCCGCCGTGAAGTGCATCGTCAAAACCCGTTTTATGATGTTTAAAAGGGTCTATACTACGCGGGTCTGCCGGCACAAATTTAAGTTTCCCGCGCCTGACTCTTACTATTACCGAAATTACGCTTAAAAGGGCTATTCCAAATCCTACGCCGACGATTATGAATAAAATAATGTTTGCAATATGAAACATTTCATTTCACCTCTGCCCTTTCCTTTCGGGCATTAATTTAACCGCCTCTATCGGGCGATAGAGGCATCTAAAGTATTTATACTATCAAAAGTATTAAAAGTCAAATTAAAGAGCTTGAAAAGCAAAATACGAAAAGTAAAAACAGACAATTCTAATATTACTATAATAGCTTTGGAAAGCAATTATCTTCTATAAGAATCAATTGTAATCCGACTTTTTTCTCTTCAGCGGCATTTTGTATTTTTTTTACTAATTCATTGTAATCCTTTAGAAAATCATTATATATGACAATTCTGCGGTTCCATTCAATTTTAAGTTTATTTATATCTGCATTTGACGGTAAAGTTAGGGAGACGAGATCTATGCCAGTGATTTTATTTTTATTCCAATCTTCTTTAGTTAGGTTAATGCTATTGGATAATTTATCGTATAAATCTTTGCAAAAATAATAATTATACTTATATATAACCCTGGTGAATTCTAAAGCATTCATTATGAAATTATTTAAATTGTTATCAGTACCGATTAAATTAACTTTTTTAATCCATAATTTAATCTCATCTTTATAATTATAATCTATATCTAAAACAAAATCCGGCGTGTTTTTTTTAATCCAAGCAATCATGGTATCGCATCTGTCGTTTTTATTTTCATATATTTTAAGAAATTTTTTAGCCATTTCATTAAGTTGAGAATTAAAAAGTTTTGCTATAGATTTATTTTTATAATTTATTATTATTTTTCTATATATTTCAGGAAATTGTTTTAATTTTTCAACTATTTTTTTTAGAAACCTAACCAAAAAACCTAAAACTAAAATAATTAAAGATTTTATAAATAAATCCTTATATTTTACTATAAAATTATTTATAAGGTTTAGCCAATCTCGGATTTTCATAATAATATTTTCATTTTGCTTATATTGTAAAATTTTCTTTTCTTTGATTATTTTATTTTTTAAGTTCTGATCTTGTCTAATTCTCTCATGTATTAACATATTAACTTTATTGTTTAATGTTACGGGATAGTAAAGCATTTCAGGACTAATTGGCCGTTTACTAAGTTTAAATGACTTGATATATGCCTCTTCAAGACACTCATAGGCATTTATACTATTTGGATTTTTTTTAATAGCGATATTACCCCAACTAATAGACTCGGAAATATTAAAATGTTTACTCCTGTTATTTTTAATCTTTCCAACATAATAATAGCATTGTTTAGTTGCATAACTTTCCGCATAAACTATATAAATTTTAGTTAGGAAGAAAAAAAAGGCTAAAATAAACGCTAAAAGAAATATTTTTTTAGGCATAATATTAATTAAAATACATCCCCCACTTTCTTTTCCTCTATCACAAATAAAACAACTCCTACGACATATAATTTATCGTATTCTTCTTTTTTAATATAAACATCAAAAGCTTTTTTTGATGTCTCGTCTATCTTAAATTCTGAATATCCATATCCCTTGTCTATATATTCTTTAGGTATTTCATAACTATAATAATCGGGATTAATGGCATGGAAAAGAATCGGCGGTGGGCTTTTATAATTATGAGGCACCATGGCTTTTCTTATAAATGTATCGCAATCCTGCTTTACTAAGACTACAAATGAGCCGTTAAATTTATAAAAATCATCTGCTTTATAAGGGTCTATTTCTTTTAAAAATTGGATAATTACATTGCTACCCTTTTTTATTTCAGGGTGCATTGAATCGTCATTCATGAAATAAGAATAATATAATCCGCCTTTAAATTTATTTATAAATTCATACGTATTTTCCGGCAAATAAACAGTCTTTTCTTGAATTGCATTTAATCTTATAACTTCTTCTTCATAGAAAGGCATATAATCGGCAATAGGTAATTTATTAATTGGTTTATTATGTTTATGCTGATTAGCAGGTTCTTGTATAAAATCCATAATGCTCTGGTCATCCAGAGCTATCGATATCTTCTTGATAGTATCCAAAGATGGATTCCGTTCAAATCCCTCTATTTGCGCAATATAAGCCTGAGTAAGATTGGCTTTTTTGGCAAGTTCCACTTGTGTCATATTGCGCGAGAGCCGGGAAATTTTTATTTTCTTAATTAGTTCAATTTCGCGTTCGCTCAATAACGGTTTTATCTTAGCCATAGTTATTAATTCATTTGATAATTTTAAATAACTAAAATTATATCACAAACCTAATAAAACCCAATAAAATTTATTTAAGCAAAATAATACTTGACATAGCTATATAGCAGTTATATAATAATAAATATGCAAGAATTAGTTTAACTAATTAAATAATAAGGTTAAACAATGAAAACGATAAAACTTGAAAATAAATCAGAATTTCTTAGCGTGAAAGAAGTTGCAGAATATCTTCGCATTAGTATTGTTACAATCCGTTCGGCAATCAAAAAAAAGGA
>JAJYZM010000102.1 GCA_021799935.1 bacterium
CTCCAACATGCGGACCCTGTCTAGGCGGATATATGGGAATATTGGCCGACGGCGAAAGAGCCATATCTTCCACCAACAGGAATTTTAAAGGAAGAATGGGAGACGTTACCAGTGAAGTTTATCTTGCAAATCCGGCAGTCTGCGCGGCTTCCGCGATACTAGGCAAAATCGCAAGTCCGGATGAGGTATCTTAATTCCAAATCAAATAAGTAAAAATTATAGCAAGAGATTTAAATGGAGTTGGAGTAATTAAGTTAAAGGTTTTAATATTTATAAAGGAGCCATTATTTATGATATTCAGCGGAAAAGTTTTTAAATTTGGAGACAATATAGATACGGACGCTATTATACCCGCAAGATATTTAAACGATTCAAGCGACGAAAATTTAATAAAGCACTGTATGGAAGATGCCGACGAATCGTTTCCGTCAAAAGTTTCCAAAGGAGACTTTATTGCAGCGGGAAATAATTTCGGCTGCGGTTCTTCGAGAGAGCATGCTCCAAGAGCTATTAAAGTCAGCGGAGTGCCTGTCGTGATAGCTAAAAGTTTTGCAAGGATCTTTTATCGGAATGCCTTTAATATAGGATTATTTATACTTGAAGCCGATACCGACGGAATGGATAACGGCGATATGCTGGAAATAGATACCGATACCGGAGAAATTAAAAACAAAACAAAAAATACCTCAGTAAAGGCTAAGCCTATTCCAAAATTTATGTCGGAACTTGTTAACGCCGGCGGTTTAATCGCATATGCCAAAAAAAAGATTAAGGAGGGTAGGAAATAAATTATGATAAAATTAGCCCTTTTTGCAGGCGACGGGATAGGAACGGAAGTTGCAGGCGAGGCGGTAAACGTATTAAAATTTTTATTCGATTCTAATTCCGTAAGATACGAAATAGAAGAAGACCTTGTTGGCGGAGCTTCTTACGATGAATATAAGTTGCCTATTACAGAAAAGGCTCTCAAACTTGCCAAAGAAGCCGATGCGGTTATTTTTGGGGCAGTAGGCGGACCTAAATGGGAATCCCTGCCGATAGAGCTCAGGCCGGAAAAGGCGCTTCTTACATTAAGGTACGACCTCGATTTATACGCAAATTTAAGGCCCGCAAAGATTTACGATGAGCTGATCGATGCTTCGCCGTTAAAAAAAGACGTCGTTCAGGGAACAGATATGATGATAGTCAGGGAACTGACCGGCGGCATATACTTCGGTCAGCCGAGAGGAGTTTTCGATTTGGAAGACGGACAGAAAAAAGGCGTCAATACCTTAGTTTATACCACTAAAGAGATAGAAAGAATAGCCAAAATAGCCTTTGATATAGCAAGGAAAAGAAGAAAAAAAGTTTTATCCGTTGATAAAGCCAACGTTCTGGAATGCACCGAGCTATGGAGAAGCGTAGTTGCCGGAGTAGGCAAAGAATATCCCGATGTCGAATTAACCAATATGTATGTAGATAACTGTTCTATGCAGTTGATAAGACAGCCTAAATCTTTCGACGTTATCGTAACGACTAATATGTTCGGAGACATATTAAGCGATGAATCATCTATGGTCGCAGGTTCTATAGGGATGCTTCAGTCGGCGAGCCTCAACGGCAAAAAAGGAATGTACGAGCCTATACACGGAAGCGCGCCGGATATTGCGGGACAAGATAAGGCTAATCCCGTTGCGGCTATTTTATCGGTCGCGATGATGCTCAGATACAGTTTCGATATGGATGAGCTGGCGGAAAAAATAGAAAATGCCGTAGAGAAAGTAATTAAAAACGGATACAGGACCGCCGATATTTATTCAAACGCTCAGGGGACGAAACTCGTGGGCACCAAAGAAATGGGCAATGCCGTAATAGACGAATTAAAAAAATAAAAATTTAGTGCGGATAAAACATAAATAGTATGAAAAAAGAAAAATATAACATCGGCATTACCGGAGCCACCGGTCTTGTAGGCAGGGAATTTATAGAAATATTGGAGCATAGAAATTTTCCGGTCGGAGAACTCTATCTTTTTGCTTCCGAAAATTCTTTAGGCGAAACCGTAACATTTAAAGGCGAAGATTATATCGTTGATGCCTTGAAAGAAGATTCTTTTAAGAAAAAGAATATAGATATAATTTTATCGAGTCCGGGAGGTTCGGTAAGCGCAAAGTTTTCGCCCATTGCCGCAAAAGAAGGAGCGGTAGTTATAGATAATACCTCTTATTTCAGGATGGACGAAGACGTTCCTTTAGTAGTTCCCGAAGTTAATCCGGACGATATAAAATATTATTCGAAAAAAAATATAATAGCAAATCCGAATTGTTCTACTATTCAAATGGTCGTCCCGCTTAAACCTATCCATGACAGGTATAAAATAAAAAGAATAGTCGTATCTACATACCAGTCCACTTCAGGAGCCGGCAAAAAGGCTATGGACGAACTGTTTTATCAAACGGCTGGTATTATTAACGCAAAAGGAGACATTTATCCGGAAAAATTTCCTGTCCAGATAGCTTTCAACTGCATTCCTCAAATCGATGTTTTCGGCGAAGAAGGATACACGAAAGAAGAAATCAAGATGATGAAGGAAACACAGAAAATAATGCATTCTCAAAATATAGGCGTATCGGCTACCACGGTTCGCGTTCCGGTATTTTTCTCCCATGGGGAATCCGTTAATATAGAAACCGAAAAAAAATTCGATATTAAAGATATTAAGAAAATGCTGTCGGAAACGGCGGGAGTTAAGCTCATAGACGACATATTAAGCGGCAACCCCGATGAAAGGTATCCTTATCAGACTCAGGCTGCAGGCAAAGACGAGGTTTTTGTCGGCAGGATAAGAAAAGATTTTTCCGTGTCTAACGGGCTGAACTTATGGATTGTAGCGGATAACGTCCGCAAAGGAGCGGCGCTTAACGCCGTGCAGATAGCGGAAATTCTCATTCAAAAATATCTTTGAACGACAGACGGCAGATGCCTTCCCAACTGAAAAGCCATGAAATAGTCAGGAATTTATCCGTAGTTTCGTTTTTTACTTTGATAAGCAGGATTTTAGGCTTGTTAAGGGATGTCTGCATTGCATATTTTTTCGGCGCTGGAATGGCTACCGACGCGTTCTTCGTGGCTTTCAGGATACCAAATTTATTCAGAAGGTTATTCGGCGAGGGAGGAATATCCGCATCGTTTATTCCGGTTTACTCGGATAATTTGGCTAAAAAGAGCAATGCCGATTCTGAAGACCTGTTTAAAACCGTTTTTACCGCGTTATTTTTTATCCTTTTATTTCTTTCTTTAGCAGGATTTTTATTTTCGTTTTTTTTCGTGGCGGTTACGGCGCCGGGTTTTTTAAATAAACCGCTCGAATTGAGGCTTGCTGTCCTGTTAACCAGGATTATGTTCCCATACATATTTATGATAGGGCTTGCGGCGTTTTTATCGGGAGTCTTAAACGTCCACGGCTCTTATGCTCCGGGAGCGATATATCCTATAATATTAAATGTTTTATTTATAATTTCGGCCGTTTTTTTAAGGCCTTTTTTCCATCCGGGTATTTTTGCTCTTGCGGTAGGCGTAATGCTCGGCGGAGGATTGCAGCTTTTATCGCAGATTTATTATATTAAAAAAAAGAAAATCAGCCTCGGTTTCAAATTTAATTTTAGAAACAGCGGCGTAAAATCAGTTTTTAAACTGCTGACGCCGTCCCTTATCGGGATGGCGGTAATTCAGCTCAATCTGGTTTTTGATACTCTTCTCGCATCTTTTTTGCCCGCAGGGAGCATTTCCTTTCTTTACTACGGCGACAGGCTTTATCAGTTCCCCCTCGGCGTTTTTGCCATAGCTATGCAGACGGCTATTTTTCCGACCCTTTCCGCTTCGTTTGCAAAAAACGACGTCAAGGAAGTTGACGGAGCTTTTAATTTTGCCTCGTCCCTGATGTTTTTTATAATAATTCCTTCAAGCGTAGGATTAATCCTTTTAAAGGGCAGTCTCGTAAAATTGATATACATGCACGGAATATTCAATGCGGCCGATGCGCAAAAAACAGCCGGAGTCCTTCTTTTTTTTACCGCCGGCTTGTGGGCGTCAGCTCTATTAAAAACCGTTGTTCCGGTTTTTTATTCCATGAAAGATACCAAGACCCCAGTAAATGCGGCTATAATTTCACTGATTATAAATATTATATTTGCCGTCCTGCTTATGCGGGTTATGGGCGTTTACGGACTAGCTCTGGCTTCGAGCATATCCTTAATTTTTAATTACCTGTTTCTTTTAAGGAAGCTTCATCTAAAAAAGGGTATAGGTTTAGGTGCAGACTTCTTTAAGTCGTTTGCTAAAACCTTAATTGCAAGTTTCATTATGGGGTTAATAGTAGAATTTTTAATAGTTGCTTTCGGCAGGCTCAATTACGGTCCGTTAGCCGTCGTTTTGGCTTCCCTCGCAACAGGCGTAATTGCATATATTTTTGCCTCGTTTGCTTTAAAAAACGATTTCGCAAATATTTTAAAAAACGTAATTATGAAAAAATTATAACCATATACCATAATTGCTTAAATGCGTTAAATAAATATATAAACCGCATAAGGCAGTAAAGAGCGCATAGGAAAAACAGGGGGAGAAATGATGCGGCAGATTTCTTTTACCTGTTATTTTTAAAGTATTAAATTTTTTATTGACATGTTCGCCTAATGTTCGATATAATAAAATAAAAAATAAATAGGATGATTCTAAAGAAACATCGTGTCAGTGTCAGGTTATTACCGTTCCGCATGGCATTTAGCCCACCGCGTATGATTAGTTATTAAAGAAGACCTTATGGCATGCGCATTAAAGGGGACAGTAGAAATCGACGAAACGTATATAAGATGGAATTTTAATTTAAAAGGTCGATATACAACATGGCTAAATTAAAAGAAAGCGGTTCAAATCAAACAAAAACAGGTTATCTCGTTGATTTTATTTCTGGACAAGAGGTAAAAGCTAATAGTGAAGAGATTGAGGCTGTCCAAGTTTTTACCAGACAACTAGTTGAAGATTACAATTACCCAAAAGAACATATTCAAACAAGACCGCAATTTAGAGTAAAAGTAAGACCTTCTGATACGAAAAAAGAATATCCTGTGGATATCGCAGTTTTTC
>JAJYZM010000103.1 GCA_021799935.1 bacterium
GCCGGTAAAAAACGACTGGTGGAAAAATTTTGGCGATAAAGAGCTGGATATTTTAGTCGGCGAGGCGGTTAAAAACAATTTAAATTATCTTATCGCGGTAAAAAATATTCAGGTTGCCAAAACTTACGTTTCGCAGAATGAATCTAATTTATTTCCTGTCGTTAATTTCAATTTCAGCACTACTAGAAATAAACTTCCGGGCTACGAAACTTCGATATTCTCAGGCAGCGGTTCTTCAGGCGCCGCTTCCACGGTAATTTATAATTTAAATCAAGCCGGTTTGAGCGCTTCTTATGAATTAGACGCATGGAATCAGGTCAATAACGCTATAAAACAGGCAAAGGCAAACGTCGCGGTTTCCAAAGAAGATGCGGACGTCGTAAAATTGACCTTAATAAGCAATGTAGCTCAGGCTTATTTTCAAATATCGGCTTTAGAAAAATCTGCGGATAATCTCAGAAAACAATATGCCGCCGAAAAAGAAATTTTAAAGCTTTATATGATTCAATATAAAGACGGACTCATAGATGCGGAACCGGTAGAAACCGCGAAAACAAATCTCGAAATCTTAAAAACGGAATTGAACGATTCCGTAAAACTTCAGGATATTACCGAAAACACGCTGGCTTATTATATAGGAAAATTCCCGGAAAAATTCAAATTCAAAACCGATACCAAAGCAGGAAATTTTAACGGCTATAACGGCATGAATTATTCTAATCTTATACCGCCGAACATTCCTTCGGAAATTTTAACGCAAAGGCCGGACGTCAAAGGAGCCGAATACAGCGTCTTATCATACGCTTACGCTAAAAAAGAAAGCCTTGCTAATTTTTTTCCGGTATTAAACCTGACGGGCAACTACGGTTACGCAAGTCCTGGCCTAAACAATTTCGTTACCGATACTAACAGCGTATGGAATTTCGGATTGAATATTTTGGCGCCTATATTTAATTACAAAACAAATATAAGCATATACAAGAGGTCTAAACTGCAGTATCAGCAGGCCGTGTTAAACTATCGTAACGCCGTAATAAACGCTTTCAGCGAAACCGACAGCGCTCTAGCAAATTACAAGAGGGACGTTAAAACCCTGAAAAGCTACGAAAACAATTTTAACTATTCCCTTAAACTGTTTCACATTTACGGGATTCAGTATAAAACAGGCATTGCAAGCCGTATAACATATCTGACGTATAAGCTGGACATGCTTAACGCCGAATATAACCTGATAAATCAAAACCTTCTTTTGCAGGAAGACGTCATAGGCGTATATAATGCACTGGGAATGGGATTAAAAACCGATTAATATTCGGGCAGATTTCTTAAATCTTTGCCTAATTCCATATACAGAAGCAGTTCCATAATTTTCTGGGCATGGTCGGCAAATCTTTCGTATTTTCGTGCAATAAAAATATAAGTTATATTGTTCTCAAGCGTGGTTAAATTTTTTATCGATGCGTTTATAATATCCACTACGATTTTATGGGACAGCATATCTATAACGTTTTCGTCTTTTATTATAATATCTTTAAGTCCTATATTTTCCTTTGCGCCGTCGGCATACATTTTCATCGCCATTTTAAGCATTTCGCCGTCCCTGGATGCAACGTCTTCCAGATATGAATATACGCATTTAAATTCTTCCGACGAAGAAGTTCCGTCAGTCAGTTTAAGCCCTATCTGGCATACCGAAGCGCATAAATCGCCCATTCTTTCGAGGTCTGTTATAATTTTCATCGTAGTCGTTATAAACATTAAATCGGCAGCTTCGGGTTGATATAAAGCCAGAAGTTTTATGCAATTTTCATTAATGCTGACTTCCAGCGAATTGACTTTAAGGTCGTTTTTAATGGTCTCTTCCGCAAGATTCTTATCCCTCTCGAATAAAAATCTGGTTGCGCTGTTCAGCTGGCCGTTGACTATCTCGCTCATTTCAACGACGTTTTTCTTTAATTTCATAAGCTCGCTATCTAATATATTCACCGAAAACCCCTCTCCTTTTATAGGGAGCAGATTTTAAATCTGTTCCCGGATTTATTAAGAAAATTTATTATTTTTAATATCTGCTCGTTATAAAGTTTTCCGTTCTTTTATCTTTAGGCCTCGTAAAAAAAGCCCCCGCTTCGTCGAATTCTATAAGCTCTCCGTCCAGAAAAAAACCGCTGTAATCGGAAATTCTTCCGGATTGTTGAACGTTATGGCTTACTACAATTATAGTATAATATTTTTTGAAAGAATTTATCAAATCCAGTATAATGCTCGTCGAAACAGGGTCGAGATAAGCCGTCGGCTCATCCATTAAGAGTATCGACGGATTGGTAGCAATCGCTCTTGCTATGCATAGTCTTTGCTGTTGTCCGCCGGAAAGAGAAAGCGCCGATTTGTTCAGCTTGTTTTTGACTTCATCGTAAAGCCCGGAATACTTCAGGCATTTTTCTACGCGCTCGACGATAAAATCCTTGTTCTTTATACCGTGTATTTTTAATCCGAAAGCTACATTTTCAAAAATAGATTTTGGGAAAGGATTCGGATTTTGAAACACCATGCCTATGTCTCTTCTTAATTCCACCACATCTACCGATTTATCGTATATATTTTTCCCGTTAATCAAAACTTCGCCCGTCAGCTTTGCGCCTTCGGTATAATCGTTCATCCTGTTGAGAGTCCTTAAGAATGTCGATTTCCCGCATCCGGAAGGGCCTAAAAGCGTACATACGGAATTTTTTTTAAAATAAAGATTAACCGATTTTAAAAGATGATAATTCCCGTAATAAAAATTCAGGTCTTTAACGTTAACGATTATATTATCGGCATGAACTTCTTTTATATTTTCGGGCATAAAATTTTAATTCCTCCTATAAAATAAATCTCTTAGCCAAATAGTTTATCAATCTTAATCCCAAATCCAATACAAATATAAAGAACAGTAAAACCACCGATGCCGCTTCCGCTTTGTAATGCAGTATTTTGGACGGTTCATGAATATATATAAAAATAAGCATCGCCAGATCCCCGACCGCCCCGCCGGAACCGGTAACTCCGGTAGGCATGCCTGTATTATAATAGTTCGTAAATAAAAGCGGGGCCGTCTGTCCGATTATATTCATTACTCCAAGCAATATACCGATAAATATACCGCCAAGCGCGGCTTTTAATATGACCGACCTCGTAGCCTGCCATTTGGTAGCCCCGAGAGCAAGAGTTCCTTCTATATAGCTTGCGGGAATCTGGTTGACAGCCTGCTCCGTTAGAAGCGTAATAATCGGAGTCATAATGAAACCGAGCGTAAGTCCGCCGGCAAGGGCCGAAAATCCGAAATGAAAACCCGGTCCGGTATTGGTAGAAAAAACATAAAAGCCCACAATACCCCAAACGATAGACGGGATCCCGAGCATGAGTTCATTTAACAGCCTTAGAAAAGCATTTGCCCTTTTTTTGCCGAAAAGCGACAGGTACAAACCCGTTCCTATTCCGATAGGAACGGCAAGAATAGAGGCGATTGCTATAAGATAAACGTCTCCTATTACGGCGTTTAATATTCCGCCTTCGGCGCCTATGGGAAATCCGGTGGGAAGCGTAGAAATAAAATGCCAGTTAAGATATTTATATCCTATAGAAACTGCTTCAAAAATGATGTGAAAAACGGGGAAAGAGCCTATGATAAAAGCCGCCGCCGCAAAAAAAACGGCAATGTTATTGTAAACTTTTTTCCGTTTAAGGTATCCCCTGTTCGCCGGAAATACCGGCTCATGCAACTGCTGTTCCATTCTAATTTTATATTTTTATTTAATAAAAGTTTCTATCGCAAATTATATTTATTGTAATTACCGGTTATATGCCGGTCGTTTTTTGAAATCAGCCGCCGCCGAACTGAGACCTGCTGAATCTGCCGCCTATAACCCTGTTTAAAATATTCCGCCCTATTATGTTGACTATAAGGCTGGTTAATAAAAGCACGAGCGCAAGTTCTACTTCTGCGGAAGCATATATAGGGCTTATAACGGCAAACGTAAAAGTATTCGCCAGCAGGGAAGATATAGTATAGCCCACGCTGAACAAAGACTTCGGAACTACGGCCTGATTTCCTATCAGAAGCACTACGGCTATCGTCTCTCCTACCGCTCTTCCGAAACCTAAAATTATCCCTCCGTATATGCCGTTCAAGGCATAAGGCAGGGAAACGTCTTTAATGACGTCTAATTTTGTAGCGCCCATAGCCAGCGCCCCGTCTTTGGCAAGTTTCGGAACCGAAGCCAAAGAATCCTTGGTAATCGAAGATATAATAGGCAAAATCATAAACGCGACTATAATACTCGCGGCAAGAATTCCGTAGCCGATATTTTCCTCTACTTTCAGAAAAGGTATGTTTGAAAAATGAACGTCAAAAAACGGCTCTACCGATTCCCTAAGCCACGGAACGACCGTCAACACGCCCCATACGCCGAAAACGACGCTCGGTATTCCCGCAAGCATTTCTACTATTACCGTAAAAATACCTCTTAAAAAAACAGGGCAGTATTCCTGCAAAAATATCCCTATACCGAAACTGAAAGGTATAGCGAACAATAATGCGAGAAAAGTAACAATAAAAGTTCCCGCGATAAAAGTTAAAGCGCCGAAGACCTCTTTGGGAGGATTCCATTCTTTAGTCCATAAAAAAGAAATGCCGTATCTGATAACGGAAGGGTAACTGTAATATAGGACAATTATCACGGAGATGGAAAAAATCAGAATTATAGAAAGAACGAAAACGGAAAGAATAAATTTAAAAAGGTCGTCTTTGTATTTTAAGGTGAACATTAATTTGTTTAAATAGGGATAAATTTAATTTAAAAATTTTTTTAATTATAGCACATTCTTTTTAATTTTTCTAAAAAAAATAATGCGGCGGATTTATCCCGTCATTGCAGGCAAAGCGGACTACATCCGCTTTGCCTGCAATGACTATACGATATACTAATCTGTCTTTTTAAATAAGTTTGCTTATTTTACCTGCGCAAGAAGTTTTTTAACGTTCGGCATAACGGATTTCGGAAGCGGCGCAAAACCGGTTTTGACGGTGTATTTAGCCGCCTGTCCCGGACCTAACGCCCAGTTTACCAAATC
>JAJYZM010000104.1 GCA_021799935.1 bacterium
CCGATATGTTTACATCCAATAAAAACGACGCGCTTTACTATTTAACGGGGAAGATTACCTCTATACAGAACAGCGTAATGTCTTATACCGGAGTTGCCGCGGCGGTGGATTACATGCTCACCGTAAAAGTGACGGTGAGCATGTACGGCACTAACGGGAAGATAATTTTCAGGAATGCAGGTTTTTCTTCTGGGGCAACATATTATAACTATATTAATCCGCTTACCGCGCATAAACAGGAAAAAATGGCGATAGAAACGGCATCTAAAAGAATCGCCAGAAAAATCGTAATATACATAGAAACTAAAAAATTAACCTCATACTAATCCAATCCTCTTATTTTCTTATATATAATAAGAGTAATTTTTGCGAATGAATAACCTAAAATGCCGCCGGCGATTACGTCTAAGGGGTAATGCTCTCCGTCGTAAACGCGTGAAAAGGCGACCGCAAACGCAAGAATATAAAATAATTTTTTGTGTTTCGGAAATATATAAGAAAGAGCTACGGCGAGCGAGAAAGCGGTTACGGAATGGCCTGAAGGAAAAGACCGTTCGGTCAGATGCCTCCCCAGCAGGTTTATATGTACAGCGCCCGTTTTTATCAGTTCGTGGAGGGCTACTACCGGCCTGGGCCTGTTTACGGCTCTTTTTATTATTATATCGAATATACCCGGGACGATTTGAGTTAAAAAAAGCAGAAGAAACGATTCTTTAAATTTAGGACGATTATAAAAATAAACATAAACGAGGACAAGCCAGTATGCAACCCAGCCGTTGCCCAAATATGTAACGGCTCTCATATTATCGTTCAATAAAGAAAAGTGAAAGTTGTCGTTTATCAACAAAAAAAGGGCGGTATCTAAACGGAGAATATGGGAAAGCATAAATTTTATGTTTTGATTTTATGGTTTATTAAGATATAATTTTAATAGAATAATTTGCTAAGTGCAACAATAATTATGCTTATAGGCACTAAACAATAACAAAAAGGGGCATTGAGATATGCAGGCGGTCATAATGGCAGGAGGTTTCGGAACAAGGCTTAAGCCTTTAACTAATAACGCTCCGAAGCCGATGATACATATCGCAAACAAACCGATGATGGAGCATGTCGTTAATCTCCTTAAAACATACGGCATTAACGATTTAATTGTCCTGCTGTACGTCCAACCCGAACTAATAAAAAATCATTTTAAAGACGGAGCCGATTTCGGCGTAAGGATAGAATACGTTATTGCCGAAGAGGATTATGGGACGGCGGGGGCGGTAAAAAATGTCGAAAATATAATAAAAGAAGACGACTTTGTCGTAATAAGCGCGGATATCATTACCGATATTAATTTAAGCAGGCCTATAGACTTTCATTTAAGCAGGAAAAGCGACGCCACGATAGTTCTTACGAGAGTCGAAAATCCACTTTCTTTCGGGATAGTAATTACCGACAGCGAAGGAAGGATTACCAAATTTCTCGAAAAACCGACATGGTCCGAAGTATTCAGCGATACCATAAATACCGGAATTTATATTTTAAATAAGTCGGCATTAAAAATGATTCCCGAAAAAAGCGAGTTCGATTTTTCTAAAGACCTTTTTCCTATGCTTTTGAAAGAAAATAAAAATCTTTTCGGACATATATCGTCGGGCTACTGGAAGGACGTAGGCACCCTTTCCGAATACAGGCGGAGCCAGTTGGAAATTATAGCCGGAAAGATAGATTTGAATATCGAGGGAGAATACATTCCCGGTAAAAATTTAAAAATAGGCGCTAAGAGCATTATAGACATAAGCTGCGACGCCGAAAATTCCATATTCGGAAAAGACGTTCATATTCTTCAGAACTGTAAAATAAAAAATTGCGTTATAGGGGATAACTGTACTATAGGGGAAGCCACACAGATAAGCGGTTCTGTTATAGGCAAGGGTTCGAAAATAGGCTCGAACTGCGATATACAGGAAGCAGTATTGGGATATAAAACGGCTGTGGGGAATAATGCTTTTATAGGCTCCGGCGCCGTTATATCCGACGTATGCCGTATAGGTAACGGCGCCGTTATAAATCCTAACGTCAAAATATGGCCTTATAAAAACGTGGAAGACGGTGCTGTATTATCTGAAAGTCTAATATGGTCAGATAAATGGAGCGCTAAAATATTCGGACAATACGGTATAACCGCTCTCGCAAATTTAGAAATTACCCCTGAGTTTGCGTCTAAACTGGGAGCGGCATTCGGGGCGACGATAGGCAAAAACAGGACCATTTCCGTATCCCGCGACAGCCATAAAACCTCCCGTCTTTTTTCAAGGGCCATTATGTCCGGCGTTCTTTCGGTGGGCGTCAACGTCAACGATTTCAGCGATACCCCTATTTCTATAGTCCGGTATCAGGCGAAACAGTTCAAAAGTTCCGGCGGCATACACGTCAGACAACATCCTTTCGATAAAAAACTTCTAAACATAAAATTTTTCGATTCAAACGGTTTAGATTTATCGACCCTAGGAGAACAAAAAATAGAAAGGCTGTTTTTCAGGGAAGATTATGCGAGAGTGGGTTCGGAAGATACGGGAGAGATATTTTATCCGACGCACGGAACGGAATATTATACCGACGGTTTTCTTAATACGATAGACGCCGATAAAATTATAAAGAGAAAATTTAAAATAGTCATAGACTATTCGTACGGAAGTTCAAGCAAGATTTTTCCAGCAATAATAGGAAAACTCGGTATAGACTCGGTCCATCTCAACGCAAATTTAGATCAGACCAAGATAACAAAAACGGAAAGAGAATTTAAAAAATCTCTTAAAGAGCTTTCGAGCATAGTCAGGTCTATTAACGCAGACCTTGGAATTTTTATAGATAACGGCGGTGAAAAGATTTATATATGCGACGAAAACGGCGATAATATCGACGGCAATACGGCTTTAACTTTAATGGCGCTTTTAGTTATGAAAACCGAAAAAAACGACAAGTCTATTACCATTCCGTCCAGGTCTTCTTTTAATATAACAAAATCTGCTAAAGATTATGACTTCGAAATATTTTTTGCCAAAAATTCTTCTAGCTGTCTTATGGAAAAATCGGCCAATTCCAATGTTTGCTTTGCGGGCGATAACGAGGGAGGATATATTTATCCTAAATTCATGCCCGCATTCGACGGAATGTATTCCGCGATAAAACTGCTTGAGATGCTTGCTAAGCTCAACACTTCGATTAAAAACGAACTTAGATATATAGAGCCTTCCTATTTTGAATACAAAAAAGTTCCATGCCCTACTGAATTAAAAGGTTTTATAATGAGAAAATTTTTTGAAAAATACGGCGGCGATAATGTTTTATTAATCGACGGAATAAAATTAATCAAACCCGGCGGGTGGGTTCTTGCATATCCGACCTCGGAAGGAGCTCATTTCGAGATATTTTCCGAGAGCAGGGATAAAGAAGAAGCTCTGTCGCTGCTAAACCAGTTTAATAACGATATAGAAAACTGGAAAAACGAAAGAGACTTAAGCGCCCTGTCGTAAGGTCAAAATTGTCGGTAAAAATTACCTGGAATACTAGCGTCATTCCCGCGCAGGCGGGAAAGTTTCAAAGAAACTTCACGAGTTTCGCCAGACGCGAGAGCGAAGCGGTAATCCAGAAATGTTTAAGCGCCGGTAGAAATTACCGGAAATATCTAAAAACATAAGAGGAAGGGAATGGCGGAAAAAAACGGCGGAAAAACTTTTGAAATCGAGTTCGGAACGTCAGGCTACAGAGGCAAAATTGCCGACGACTTCACTTATGAATCCGTCAAGCTTGTTTCGCAGGCGGTCTGCGATTTTTTAACGGAAAAATATAAAAGCTCTTTTCCGTCTAAAAAAATAATAATAGGCTACGATACGCGTTTTTTGTCCGAAGAATTTGCAAAAATCAGCGCCTGTGTCTTTTGCGCCAACGGTTTTAACGTAATTTTTGCCGATACCTTTACTCCTACGCCGGTTATCGCAATTAAAATATTAAAAGAAAAAGCTCTAGGCGCGGTCAACATTACCGCAAGCCATAATCCTTACAACTATAACGGCATAAAATTCTCGCCCGACTGGGGAGGGCCAGCTCTTCCCGAAGATACCGAAGTCTTAATGAAAAAATCCAACGAACTTCTTAAATCACCGCGGTATAATTATATGGATTTCGGCTCGGCAAAGAAAAACGGACTATTAACGGAAGAAGATTTTATAGGTTATTATACGGAACTCGTAAAATCAAAATTAGATTTAAAACTTATCGAAGAAAACTGCGGGAATTTATATCCGTTTATTACTTCCATGCACGGAACTTCCAAGGGCATGATAGGAAAGATTATCGGAGAAGCCGGATATGAATTCAAAGAAATATACGAGGAAAGGGACGCTTTTTTTGCTCCCGGTTTTGCTCCCGACCCGTCCGCGAAGAATTTAAAAGAGATGGGAAAGATGGTTAAGGAATATAATGAAGGCAAAGACGAAGGCAAATCTAAGAAAACCGCCATAGGGCTTGCGGCGGACGGGGATGCCGACAGATACGGCGTGCTTGACGAAGACGGAGAATTCGTCGAACCGAATATTATTTTTCCGCTTCTTTACAATTATTATATCGAAGGCAAGGGGATAAAAGGCGATGCGGCAAGAAGCGTCGCTACGACTGCTTTAGTGGACAGGGTAGCAAAACATTACGGCTTTAAGGTTATAGAAACTCCGGTAGGCTTTAAATATCTCGGCAAACTTATATCCGAAGGCAAGGTCGTGATAGCCGGCGAAGAGTCGTCGGGTTTGACCGTAGCGGGACACGCTCCGGACAAAGACGGAATTTATACCTGTCTTTTGGTTTTAGAAATGCTCGCTTATTACAAAAAACCCCTGAAAGTTTTGGTAGAAGGCCTTCTTGAAAAATTTGGCCTGATATTCACGAAAAGAATTAACGTTCCGGTCGATAAAGAAAAGTTTAAGGCCGAGATAGACGAAAAAATGGAAAAATTTCCAAAAGTTTTCGAAGGAAGGACGGTTACCGGCAAAAACGCTACGGACGGATATAAAGTCTTCTTCGACGACGATTCGTGGCTG
>JAJYZM010000105.1 GCA_021799935.1 bacterium
GGCGCAAGGCTTGTTTTTACTTTGTTGGTGTTGACATTTAATCCATGCTCTATTGCTTTTTTTGCTAAAAGGCCTGCACATATCATTAAATCGGGATTGCTTGTATTTGTACAACTTGTTATCGCAGAAATTACCACATCGCCATTAGACAAACTATTTTTTATGTTATTCATATCTCCTGTCATTTCTTTTTTTGGATCGTTTCTTGCAGATATACCTTCCCATTCCAATCTTTCTATGTCCAGATCTGCTCCATTTTTTTTATTTTCTGTGCTTAAAATAAAATTATTATCAAAATTTTCCTTTATTTTGGAAAGAGGAATCTGCTTTTTTGGTTGATCCGGTCCTGAGATACTTGGAATTACATCTTCGAGACTAAAAGACATAACTTCGTCATATTTTACTTTTGAATAATCCATGTCAAATATTCCCTGTTCAGTATAATACTTTTTGACCAGATTTATTTGTTCTTCATCTCTTCCTGTTAATTCCATATACCTTAGTATTTCTTCATCGATAGGGAATAAAGCTATTGTTGCACCATATTCTGGGCACATATTAGACACAGTGGCCCTTTCCGGTAATGAAAGTGTATTAACACCTGTACCAAAGAATTCAATGAAAGTGTTAACAACGCCTTTTTCCCTAAATAATCTTGTTAATACTAATGCCAAATCGGTCGCTGTAACTCCTGCATTTAGTTTTCCGGTGAGATTTACTCCGAGAACTTTAGGTATGTTCAGATATATCGACTGCCCTAATAACGCAGATTCTGCTTCTATTCCTCCTACGCCGAAACCGACAATACCTAATCCATTTATCATTGTTGTATGTGAATCTGTCCCAACTAAAGTATCGGGTATTGCAACAAGTTTATCTTTTTCGTTTTTTAATATTACACATTTTGCCAGATGCTCTAAGTTTATCTGATGGCATATACCAAATGAGGGAGGATAAATATTAAGTTTTTGGAACGCGGAACCAGCCCACTTTAAAAACTTATATCTTTCTCTATTTCTCTCGATTTCCTTTTCCTGATTTATCTCTAGCGCATTTGCAGTATTAAAAGAATCTACTTGAATAGAATGATCAATGATTAAATCAACTTGGATTTCCGGCTGGATTTTTTTAGGATTCAGGCCTAAATCTTTTATGTAATCCCTCATTGCTGCAATATCTACAATGGCAGGAACTCCGGTAAAATCCTGCATCAAAATTCTTGCTACATTGAATGGTATCTCATTATCATTATTGTTTTTGTTTGGATTACGATCGGCTAGTCTTTTTATATTTTCTTTAGAATTATTTTCAGAATCCATATTCCTAATTAAAGATTCGAGAAGAATCTTTACGGAAAAAGGAATTTTAGAGATATCAAATCCAAAATCTTTTAGTTTCGGAAGTGAATAGTAATATATCTCTTTCCCGGAAAGGTTAAATGAATCTATAAAAGAGGATTTGTTAAAATCCATACTTACACCTTACATCTCATACTAACTCATTATTATTTATATCGTTATTCTTATATTTATAGTGGTTGAATGGAAAATGAGCATAACAGATTTGGAAGTAGGCTTCTCAGTCCTGACAGAAAGAAGATTGAAGAACCTGATAAGTTCTTACCAAAATTATTGAAAGCTGAAGATATAGTGGCGGAAATAGGTTCAGGCCCGGGATATTATTCTAGAGAAATAATAAAATATGTTTCTAAGCTTTATTGCGTTGATAGCAACAAAGAATTTTTGGATATTGCCAAAGAGATGATAAAATCTAAAAAGGTAGTATTTCTTAATGAAAATTCGGCAAAGATGTCAATACCTTCATATTCGATAGATGCAGTAATACTTGCAAATTCTTTTCATGATATGGAAGATAAAGTAGCCGCAGTAAAAGAAATCAAGAGGGTACTTAAAAAGAACGGCAGAATTATAATCGTTGATTGGAAAAAAGAAAAAACCGAATTTGGCCCCCCATTTGAATTGAGAATGAATGAAAGTGATTACCTCCATTTTTTCAATGATTTTGCTGTTAAAGAAAAGTTTGATGTCGGGCCTATGCATTATGGATTTGTCCTTGTAATGAAAAATAATTTTTAGGTTTTATGGAAGCAAAAAATTTTGATATTTTTAATGTCATATCTGACATAAGGAAAAACGGTCAGGCAGTAATATCTGTTGAAGGGATAAACATAACATTACGCAAAGGAGTTTTTATCCCTGATTATAAAATGTTCCAACTTATAAACACTGCAATAAGATTCATAGAGAAAAACAAAACAATATTGACAATAGGCGATGTTGGAACTGGCAGCGGGGTTATCGCAGTTCTCATTGCGAAAAGATTTCCTAATAAAAAAATTTTTGCATATGAAACATCTGCCAAAGCAATAGAATTGGCGAGGTATAATACGTCAAAAAACAATATAAAAAATGTGAGATTTTTTAATAACAAAAGAGGAAGTTGGAGTAATCCGCCCTATAAAAAAATAGATTTTATTATATCAAATCCGCCTTATTTAGGCAATTTGGAATATGCATCTAAAAATATCTTTAAGAAATATCCTGATTTAAAATACCAACCAAAGATGGCAATTAGGAGTTATGATAAATATGGCATCTTGCCGTTCGTAAAAATTTTGAATGGGGCAATAAGGCACCAAACCAAATATATATTATTTAGATCTAATGCGGATTTTGTCGATAAGACAGTACAAACACTACAAAAAATACCACATAAAATAAAAATTAAAAAAATAAGAGACGGGATAATTTTTGCTGAATTAAAATAAATTTTATTTTCTAATTTTTTTGAATACTAATTCCATCTTTGCTGTCGTTTCATTAAATAATTCCTGTTCACTGGTTTGGGTATTGATAGCTTTTAGACAAAAATGATTCTTGAGAAATTCGGCGGTTTTTATACGTTGGGAAGTCTCCTTTTGAACGCATATTAGTTTATATGGTGTATCTAGTAAACAATCATTGGCAGTTTTTAGCACGGCGTCTACATACTCTGTTATAGGCATTGGCACAAAATCCTGCTTGTATGGGTTTGGGATATAGTATGTTTCATTTATCTCTTTCCATTTAGGGTCATTTAAAGTTGCTGTATTGTTTGTATAATCTTGATAAAAATTCTTAAAATGCAATAGAAATTCGGCGGCTTTAGATAAATTTAATATAATTTTATTTCCAACAGATTCTGGATACTCATTGTACCTAATCTCTTCGATATCCCTTATGTTATCGACATCAGATTTATTCCAACCCTCAAATCTTTTATATGACTTTTTAAAGTACCTATAAAATTCTATTGATATATCTGTTGTTAAAGTTAGTTCCACGCATTTATCTGATTCAGGTGAAGAAAAATCCCTCAGAAGAAATATGCCTCCTTCTGCCAGTTGTTCTGATATTACTTCTATCGCTTTTTTCCATGCTTTCTTTCCTTCAGACACATAACTATAAATTTCGTGAAGAAGAGAGGATTCAACGAAAACGTCAATGCTATCATTTGGAAAATGTTTTTCTATGGCACTTCCAAGAATAAGACTTGCATTTAAACCTCTTTCTTCTAAGGTAAGTTTTACGTTATTTATGGCCTTTTGGGATAAATCCATGCCATATATGTGTATATCTGCAGATTTATAAAGATTTATAAGAGCGATGAGCTCTGCACCGGAGCCGACGCCGATAGATACAATGTCTCTTGGCTTTTTTATGAATTTTTGCAATTGATTAATCTTTTCTTCTGCTGACATAATTGATTCGGGTGAACCTATGTTTGTTTCTTCGTAACAACCTCTATCTGCTGTCGCATCCAAATATTGTTTAGTGAATCCGGTATCAAATTTTATATTGTTATTTTGTTCTTTCTGCTTATTTTGTTTGGATTTGCTAGGGATAACAACACCTAATTGTAAATGTTTGTGGAATTATTTATAAGTTTCTTAATTCCAAATTTAGCTCTTTGAGGAACTTCTTTAAAAATTGCCCCCTTCTTTTCGACATGTTGATTGCGGTTTTTGTATGCATTCTTTGCTGTACTATTAGTAATCTCGCAAAAAAGTGATCTAGCGCGTATACCTTTTCATCGGGTTTTCTTTTCCTGCAGAAGGTATCCTTTATATTGTAAAAATCTTTTAGATGCATCGAACCTGCAGAACCAAAAGTTCTCATTATTGCAATTGCACCAGTAGCTTCAAGAAGATCTGCATCCTGCAATATTTTAGCTTCTATAGTCTTTGGATTTATGTTCTTGGAGAATGAACAGACAGAGATGGCATATGCAACATCAGGTATCTTTTCCTTTGGGTACTCTTTTATATTCTTTAATATCTTCTCCGCAAAACTTGAGCTTTCTTCGTGCTCGAATTCGTGCCTGCTTGTGCCTTTATATACCTTAACATCATGGAATAATGCCGCAGGAATAAGTATATCTAAATCCGCATTTTCGGCTTTACCTATTTTTTCAACTAGCTGCAACACCCTATATGCATGGCTGAAATTATGTGAAATATCATTCATTATGTTCTCTTTTGCTATTGTTATCAATTTATTTTTTAATGCGTTTTTCATATTTACACACTTTGAATATACCCTAAAAATCTAATCCATTCTTTGCATAACGGAAAAATTGTTGGTGTTATCTCTTGATTCTTGGTAATTTTTTGTTCCTGAGAAATTTTTGTTTTATCAATGCTAAAAAAAGAAAGTGAAATTTATAATTCTACCGGCTAAAAAATCGGCACAAAAACAGATTCTATGTAATTTAATAACCAAGAACTTGAACTATTATCGATCTTTCGCGTGGTCTGTCTAATTCTATCGCAAAAATGCGTTGCCATATGCCAAGGCACATTTTACCATTTATTATAGGTATTGTTTCGCTGCTTCCCATTAACAAGTGCCTGCAGTGCGAATGCCCGTTAAGACTTTCATCCTCTGTCATATTTCCGTCAGGGCTTTGGCTTCTTGCTTCAAGATCATTATGGTTATATGGATATTTTTCTGGCGCAACACTTTCCAAAAAACCTACAAAATCATTCAATAATCTGGGTTCGTTTTCCTGGATTCTGACTG
>JAJYZM010000106.1 GCA_021799935.1 bacterium
CCTGTTTTTAATCCTCCGAACGTAAGAACTTTTTTTATGTTATTTTTTATGCCCGCGCCCATAAATTCGCCGGTATCGGCATTCAAACCGCTTGGAACGTCTATGCAGATTATGTCGCGATGTTTGGCGCAATCGCTCTTTTCGTTAATGATTTCGATAATTTTTTTAAAAAAACCGTTTATTTCCCTGTTCAGGCCTACACCGAAAACCGCGTCTGCCAGAATATCCGTATTATCTAAAATTACGCCTAAAACCGGAATTTTATCTTCTTTTGATATTTCGGTCACTTCTGCGCCGAGATTTATCAATATGTCTAAATTTTTCTTTGCGATTCCTTTATAAGAACCGATTTCGGCAAGGATTACCGTTTTAGGATTAAATCCCGCGTTAAAAAGGTACCTCGAGAGAACGAAACCGTCTCCGCCGTTATTTCCTTTGCCGCATATTACGGTAATTATAGATTGTCTAAGAAAACTTTTTCCGTATAAATTTAAAATCTCCCTGTAGCATCCTCCTCCGGCATTTTCCATTAATATATTTTCGGAATAGCCGAAAGACGAATAGCTTTCTTCGTCTATTTTTTTTAAATTTTCGGAAAAATATAATTCCATTTTTTTAAATTTTCTATTGAACTATAACTACGGCGCAGGCAAAACCTTTATCGTGCGTTATGCTTACTTTTGCCGAAATATTTTTATCTAATTCTATATAAGGCTGCCCGCTTTCGTCGTTTAATATCTTTATTTTATTTAGCGGAATAGAAAAAAGGCCTTTTCCTAAAGCCTTTAAAAAAGCCTCTTTTGCGGCAAAATATCCGGCGGCTTTTTCGAATCCCCTGTTTTCGTTTCTGCTTTTAGCATTCTCTATAATTTTTACCTCGATTTCCGAGAAAACTCTGGAATAGAACTTTACTCCGCGCGTTTTAATCGCTTTTCTTATTTTGCCTATATCGACCAGGTCTATTCCTATTCCTTTAATCATTGTTTCACGCTCTCCGCACCCTTTTCCCTGCATTGGAATTTTGCGAATTCCGCCGCTTTTATAATGCCGAACATTTCTTTTACGGCGGCTTCCAAGCCTGTAAATACCGCCTTGGATACTATAGAAAATCCTATATTAAACTCTTCGAATCCGTCTATTAATGCTATGTCGTATATATTTTTATAATCTAGTCCGTGCCCGGCATTAACTTTAAGTCCGATTTTTAAAGCATATTCGACCGCCGTCTTAATTCTCGAGAGCTCTTTTGCTTTTCCCGCTCCGGTGGTTTCGCCGGCGTATCTTCCGGTATGTATTTCTATGAAATCGAATCCCGCCTCTTTTGCCGCGTCCGCCTGTTTTGTATCGGGCTCGATAAAAGCCGATGTTATGCTGTCAAAAGATTTAAATTTAAAGGCTTCCGTGATATTTTTATATCTTTTTATATCCGCGGCTACGTCGAGCCCGCCTTCAGTAGTGAGTTCTTTTCTTTTTTCGGGAACGATAGTAACGCTTCTCGGCATAATATCTATTGCTATTTCCACTATCTTTTCTTCCGCCGACATTTCAAGATTTAATCTTTTAGTCAACTTCGATATAACCCTTACGTCTTCATCTTTTATATGCCTTCTGTCTTCCCTTAAATGACAGGTTACGTTGGATGCTCCGGCTTCTAAAACGACGAAAGCCGCATGAACGGGCGACGGAAAGTTTTCTCCCCTTGCATTTCTTAAAGTTGCTATATGGTCGATATTAACGCCTAATTTCATATTTAATTATACCTCTGTTATTTTTAGTTTCCGAAAAAGGGTGCGGTTTTGCGGCTTATTATAAAAATAAAATTAATCTCCGCTGATTCTACCCTATTTCCTTCCTGAAGCATTTTTCTATTTCTTCCTTTATTTCGGAGCCTATATTGTTTATCTCTTCTCGGCTTTCGCCTTCGACGAGAACCCTGAGATAATTCTGCGTTCCGGAGTATCGGACGAATATTCTGCCCCTGTCTTTTAAGACTTCTCCGAAATATGCAATTTTTTTTGAAACCTCAGGCAGTTCTTCTATGTTTTTTCTATAAGGAACATCGACGTTAAAAAGAGCCTGCGGATAAGGTTCTATCACTTTTCTCAGTTCGGAAAGCGGCATACCCGTTTTTACCATTACGGAAAGAAGTTTTAAGGCCGATATTATGCCGTCGCCGGTGTTGATATCGTCTAAAAATATTATGTGGCCCGACTGCTCTCCTCCGAGATTATACCCGTCTTTCAGCATTTTTTCCATAATATACCTGTCGCCTACGTCTGCGTAAACCGTTTTTATCCCGTGCTTTTTAAATAATATCTCCAGGGCTACGTTTGACATAGGGGTGGTAACCACGCCGTTATTTTTTAAATATCCTTCGGTTTTCATATGCAGGGCGCAGATTGCTAGAAACTCGTCGCCCAACAGAGTCTTTCCGTTTTCGTCGCAAAAAATTACCCTGTCGCCGTCCCCGTCTAAAGCCAATCCTACGTCGGCGCCGTTTTTCTTGACGGAGGAACTTAAATGTTCGGGATGCATCGAACCGCACCCTTCGTTAATGTTTATTCCGTCGGGGCTTGCTCCTTCTAAAATAACTTCGGCTCCAAGCTCCGAAAAAACTTCCGGAGCGGCTTTATAATTAGCTCCGTTTGCGCAATCGAGAACTATTTTCAGTCCGTTTAAGGTAAGATTTTTAGGAAAAGAAAGTTTGGTAAAAATAACGTATCTTCCGGTGGCGTCGTCTATTCTGTGGGCTTTGCCTATATTAATTCCGGTCGTGCCGGCGTTATCGAAATTAAAATTAAAAAATAAATCTTCGATTTTTTTTTCTACTTCATCGTCGAACTTAAACCCGTTTCTGTCGAAAAACTTAATTCCGTTATCGTAAAAAGGATTATGCGAAGCGGAAATTACGACTCCTGCATCGGCTCTCATGCTAGAAGTTATAAAAGCTACTCCGGGCGTAGGCATAGGTCCGACCAAATAAACGTCCGAACCCATGGCGCATATACCCGACGAAAGAGCAGTTTCCAGCATATAGCCGGAAATTCTCGTATCTTTTCCTATAACTATTTTTAACCTTTTGTCTTTGGATTTTAAAACCTTAACTAATGCCATACCTAGTTTTAAAGCAACTTCGGATGTCAAAGGGTATCTGTTTGCCTGTCCGCGCACGCCGTCCGTGCCGAATAACTTTCTGCCGTTCAAATTATCTCCTTTCTATCGCTATATTAACGTTTACTTTTTTATTATACAAAATTTTTACCAGTTTTGTAGGTTTTCTTAAGGAAACCGTTAATAATTTATTTTTGCCTATATTATTTAAATTTATTTTCATTGTAGTTATAACAGAGAGGTGTCCAACGATGTCTCTCGGCCCTCTTACTCTGACGTATTGCGGGAATACTTCCATGCTTCTTAAAATATATCCTTTAGGAAGGGTTCCAGCCGTTACCGGAAGTACTTTTACGTATCTTGTTATAATTCTGCTTATTATTATAGGAACTATCCTAGGGCGAATTTTAATAATTTTAACTCCGTTAGGAAGATTTAGATAAGCGCTGCCTAAAATTATCGTATTTTTTTTTGCCAATAGGGAATATCCGTTTATTTTAAAAATAATTTTTTTATTAAGTTTCATCAGCGCAATTCTCGAGCCGCGCAGTTTTAAATGGATTTTTGCCGGAAGCGCGTTGCTGACGGCATACCCTTTGGGAAGATGCTCGACGGCTAGCCCTGCCGTATAGACGGCATCCTGTTTAGTTCCTCCGACGACGTAAGCCCATATAATAGCGGCAAAAACTAGAGAGAAAAGTTTCAGCCAGAAATTTTTTTTAATCAGATTTTCTAAATATTTGCCCATTTTTATTTTTGGCCGTATTTTCCGAACAAAAGTTCCGAAGCGGTTCTTATTAAACTGTGTCCGTGGTCGTACTGGTATTTTAAATTTTTTAAAAGCTGGTTCCTCAAATCTTCCATATTTTCTACGTTAGATATTTTTTTAGGGCGGACAATCGAAATTTTGCCGCTTTCTTCGGAAATAACTAACGAAAAGGCATCGGTAAGCTCGGAAAGTCCAATTGCGGCTCTGTGTCTCGTTCCTAATTTTTTGCTTATATTGTCCTCGGTGGAAAGAGGCAGATAACAGGAAGCGGCGGCAACCCTGCCCTTTTGAATAATAACGGCGCCGTCGTGAAGAGGCGAAGGCGGAGTAAATATGCTTAAAAGAAGTTCTTTGGATACTATAGAGTCTAATTTGACCCCGATTTTTAAATAATCTCCGAGAAACACGTTTCTTTCGAAGACTATTATCGCTCCTATTCTTTTTGAGGCCAGTTCAAAAGCCGCCTTAGAAGTTTCTTCGATTAAGTTTACTCTTTCTAATTTATTCTGGGCGACCGCGAAAGGATTTTTTCCGACTTCGATTAGCGCCCTTCTTATCTCGTTTCTGAAAAGAACTATTATTACGATTATAATAGAACTTAAAAAATTGCCGAAAATGTATTCCGTCGCATAAAGCTTAAATACTACGGCAAATAAAAAAACCGCAAAGACGATTATCAGTCCTACTAATACCTGAAACGCTCCGGTTCCCTTAATGAGCGTTATCGCCCTGTATATTATAAAGGCGACTATAACGATATCCGCTATATCGCGCCATCCGAAATTTTGCAAAAGAGAAAACATATTTTATGCCGTTACCCTTTCCAACAAAGATAACGCCGACGAGGTTTGCTTTACGTCGTGAACCCTTACGATATCGACGCCTTTAAGTTTTAAATAAGATGCAAGCGCAAGATTTCCGCTTAGGATTTCGCTTTTATTGTTTCCGGCGATATGTTTTATAAACGATTTCCTTGAAACGCCAGCCAGGACAGGCATTCCAAGCGATTTAAAAGATGTAATGCCTGCCAGCAGATTATAGTTATCGTCTATGGATTTTGCAAAACCGAATCCAGGGTCGAGTATAATATTGCCGGTATCGTATCCTTTAGTTTCGAGATATTCGGCTTTGTTTTTAAAATAAGACAATATCTCATAAAAAATATCGTCGTAAGCCTCTAAATT
>JAJYZM010000107.1 GCA_021799935.1 bacterium
GATAAAGGAAGAGTCAACGAAATTAAAATGACGGATTTCTTTAATGGGCAGGAGCCGCTTACAAGAGGTATTACCTATGAACTCCTTAATCCAGAGAAAAACCCTAAAGGCGGATTAATGTGGCCGGTAATGTCCAAAGAAGAAGCCGTGTTTCAGGACGACGAGGCAGTTTTAAGAGGGAAATGGATAATGTATAAAGAAGGCGAAAATTACCCCGAATCGGATAAAAGATTCCCAACGCCATCCGGCAAAATTGAATTGGCATCCGAAGCTTTAGAAAAAATAGGCTGGTATAAAGTTCCTACGCAGGTAGAAGGTTCCGAATCCCCTATGGGCAACTTCGAAAGAGCGAAGAAATATCCGTTAGTCTTAAATACTACCAGAATAGCGCAGTCTTTTCATGAAGGCGGGCATTGGTGGCCTTGGAACGACGAACTAGAACCTGACCGGAATATAGAAATAAATCCGAATACTGCCGCCGTTATGGGAATAGAAGACGGAGATATGGTTATCGTAGAAAACGACAGGGGCTGGGTAGAAGGTCCGGCATGGGTAACGGAAATGGTTCCGGAAGATGGGATATGGGCAAACTTCGGATTCGACAGGTATCAGCCGTTTCATCCTTACGAGTCCATTAATACCGTAATAGACGATATAATAAAAGACCCCGTTTACGGACAGATACAGTTTAAGGCCGTTCTTTGCAGGGTTTATAGAAAAGGCGATACCGACCCTGAAGCTACCGTCAAGAACACTTTGGAATTTTTACAGAAAAAATTTCCGGAAGTCTGGGACCCGAAACATCAGGATAAAAACGTTATCGTCGGAAAATGGAAAGACCACTGGAAAGAATATCACGAATTGAGCATCGGATGGAAAAAGCTCGTTAATTTTAAAGAGCCCGTGGAATGCACGCCCGACTCATGCGACGTGCGTAAGTATTAAACGAATATAACTATAAAAAATAGGAGCGAAAATATGTCTTCCGAATACGGATTCGATAGATTTCATTTAGGGGAGGAAAGGGCATCGCGCGTTACTCTAAAATCATCCACTCCAAAATATTCAATGAAGGTAAATATAGACAGATGCATAGGTTGTATGTCATGTGAAATATCCTGCAAAAAAGAGCACAACCTCCCAGTCGGACCCCGCAGGATGAGAGTAATACAGGTTGGCCCTTATTTTATTAAAAAAGGGCAGTTGAAAACCGTTTATCTCCCGATGAACTGTTTTCACTGCGATGATGCCGCCTGCGTAAAAGCCTGCCCTACAGGTTCTATGCAAAAAAGGGCGGACGGTATAGTTTTTAACGACCCAAATACCTGTATCGGGTGTAAATCATGCATACATGCCTGCCCTTTCGGCTCTCCCCAGTTTAACGAGGCAACGGGAAAAGTGACGAAATGCGACTATTGCAAGCACAGGGTCGATGAAGGACTTCTGCCTGCATGCGTTACACTTTGTTCGACGGATGCGCTCTGGTTCGGAAATATAAACAGAATATCCACTATCGATAGGGAGAAAACGGCCAGAAAATTAACGGAGCATCTCTTCGGGTTTATTGCTCCCCATGCGCCGATGGGAACTTCTTCCACTAACGATACGGATAATCCTGTTAAAGTCGGTTGATTTTTATCATATAGCGAATTTAAAAAAATACGGAGGTTTGTTTATGGCAGATATATTAGCCGCAGGAACCGTTTATAATGCACCTATAAGGGTCGAATATATAAACGGGGATTTCGATAAGGCGGAAGAAATTCTTAAAAAAGCGGATATCCACATTTTAGGCAGGAACGTGGCGAGCGTTACGCCTTATCATGCTACGATATTCGTTAGTCTTGGAGATGAAGGCAAGGCTTTAAATTTGATTAAGAAATCGGGCATTAAGACATATCCGGTAGAACCCTACTTCTAATATGAGCGATAAAACAGCGGGGAGTTTGTTGGAAACAGCCGAGGCGAATATTAAAAAAATAATCGCCTCGGAAAAAATACCCGCAGAGGATTGTATAGGCAGGATTATATCGGAAGATATAATCCCAGCAACCGACATACCCCCTTTTACAAGGTCTGCTGTGGACGGATTTGCATTAATGTTTTCCGACTTTTTCGAAAAAAAAATAGAAACGTTTAAAGTTAAAAGCCAAATTACCGCAGGTTATTCAAATGAAATCGCTCCTTTGAGTTCGGGAGAAGCCGCTTTCGTAACTACCGGTGCCCCTATACCGCCCAATGCAGACAGCGTCGTATTAATAGAAAATGCCGAAGAATATTCGGGCGGACAAATGGTATATAAAAAACCTGTAGAAAAAGGTTCTTATATATCGCCGGTAGGAGACGACGTCAAAGCGGGCGAAATTTTGTTTCAAAAGGGACACAGGATAAGATTTTGCGATATTGCCGCTTTATCCGGAATCGGTTTAAATTCGGTGCCGGTATATAGAAAGCCGGTAATAGGAATATTATCCGGCGGAAACGAATTAACTTCGCCCGGGGAAAGACTTAGCGCCAACAAAATTTACGATATAAATACGACCGCGCTTAAATCTTTAGTGAAAGACGCCGGAGGAATTCCTGAAATTATAGGAATAGTGGAGGATAAGCTGGAAAAATTGGTCGAAATTTTAAAAACGGCGGACGAGTCCGGTAAATACGACCTGCTAATTTCTACAGGCGGAACTGGGGCTAGTTTTCTGGTTTTAGAAAATAAAGAGATTACCAATTTTTACGATTTAGTCCCTTCGGCCATAGAAAAGACCGGCAGATTATTGTTTCACGGGGTAAAGCTCATTCCCGGAAAACCGACTTCTTTTGGAGTTTTAAACGGAGGAACTCCGATATTTGCGCTTGCGGGGTGGCCGTATTCCGTCCTGATAACTTTCGACCTTTTTGTGAGGCCGTCTATACAGAAAATGACGAATTCCAAAAATGTATATAAAAGATATCCGACGGTTCAGGCGGTTTTAAAACATGATGTTTCAAAAGAAGAAGGTACAAGGAAATATTTTCAGGTAAAACTGACAAAAGAAAACGGTTTTCTGTACGCATCGGTAATACCGGCGCCTAAGCCTCCTTCCGCCGCAAGGTCTTTAAGTCCTATGATACAGGCGGACGGCAGTTTTGTTATGGAAGAGAAAGTCTCGGCCATAGAGGCCGGGAGTATTATATCGGTTACTTTAAACGACCATGAGATTTTATATTAATTGCTTATTTAAATTTGACTTATAATTTTAAAAAAGGATATTAAAGGTTTTTAGATGAAGCCGTATTTATTTAAGATGTTTTACGATAAGGAATATGAATTTAACCGCGGAAGATTTGAATTTAAAATTCCGTCCTTAAGAGTATCTTTAATAAGCAGATGTAACGAGCGCTGTTTTTACTGCCATAATGAAGGAGTTTCAAAAAAAATGCCTTCAGTTATTCAGACGGGAGACATAATAAATACAATATATTTATTAAGGGAATTCGGCCTTAAAAAAGTAAAATTTACTGGCGGAGAACCTCTATTATTTAAAGACTTAAAAAATCTTTTGTATAAAATCAAACACATTGCCGACGTAGAACTTTTTATCACTACCAACGGCACGCTGATTAAAAAAAGAATAAAAGATTTAAGCCCTAATATAATAAACAAAGTCTCGGTCAGCCTGGATACTTTAGACTCAGACATTTATAAATATATAACAGGCAAAAATCTCTTCGGAGAAGTTATCTCCGGACTTAATATGCTTAAAAAAAACGGATATAACGTAGAAATAAACAATCTTTTATTAAAAGGTTTAAACTCAAGCAAAAAATGTTTGAAAAATATAATAGATTACTGTGCGGAGAACGGGTTTGATTTGCAGTTTATAGAAATGTCCGATAAAACGGCCAAGCCTTTTTATTTAAAGTATCATATCGACCCATATAAAATATTGCAAAGAAGCGGTTTTGATTTTAAGAAAGATAAATCGAACGACAGGCAGTTTTTTAAAATAAAAGGGTCTAAAATTACTTTATGCAAGAATGTGAGCGATGTTAGCAAATCTTCCGGAGAAAGGTGCGGCGGCTTGAGGCTGTTGCCCAACGGCGTTCTTAAAAATTTTATTTACCAATAACATCGAAAGGTTAATTATTACACTATGATAGTAGAGCTTATAGGCAAAGAAGCCGGTTTAACTTTTGAATGCATGCATATAGTGCCGGGTAGAGGCGACTGCTCGCGGATACATCCACATTTTCATTATGTCGACGTTCTGGTTGACGGGGAGTTCGACGACAAGAGAAGGATAGTCCACTTATACAATTTAAAGGCTGTAATCAAAAGAATATGTTCTTTGTTTGAAGATAAAATTTTATTGGCGGACTATCCGGAAATCGTCCAGAGAGTTATGGAAGAAGATTTGCATTACAGGATAGAGATAAACAACAAGCTGTATATTATACCTAAAGCCGATATTTTTAAAATAAAAAGTCCTTCTCTCAACATAGAAGACCTTACGGTTTATTTTGCAAACGAACTTGCATTAGATTTAAAAAATAAAGAAATGTTCAATCCGTTAAACTATTTTGAGGTTACCCTAAGCGAAGGACACGGCCAGAGAGGAAAAATCAGAATAGAATTGAAATAACGATAAATGAGCGATATAAGTTCTATAATACTTGCAGGCGGGGAGTCTAAGAGATTCGGAGAGGATAAGGCTTTTTTTAAATTCAAAGGAAAATCATTTCTGGAAAGGTCTCTCGACGCGGCAACGGAAATAAGCAGAGATATTGTAATCTGCGTCAGGAGAGAAGATAAGATAAAAGACTGTCTTGTCGAAGCTAAAAAAGTTGCAAAAAAAAGAGCGGAAGCGGGAAAATTAAGTTTAATTCCGCAGATAATCGCAGACGATAAAGATTGCGGATTCAAAGGCCCTTTAAAAGGGATTTACAGTTCTATTAAAATATTAAAAGGAAGATTGACGCTTATTATGGAGTGCGATGCCCCTTTTTTTAATTTTGACGCGGCAATGGAGTTGATAAAAAAATTGGAATCGGAAAAAGTTAACGCCGTCGTCCCCCTATGGCC
>JAJYZM010000108.1 GCA_021799935.1 bacterium
TTGGTAACCTCCCTCGATTTCATCACCTGCCCGTTTTCTCTGGCATCCTGAATTCTTTTAGGGCTTGCGGGTTCGGTTTTATCGAATCTATCTTCAGCCATAGTATTATTATATCGTATTTATCAAGCGGTTAAATTCTAATTGCAAACCCGAAAAAGACATCATTATATAGTCCGTAAAATACGGCACGGAAATATACAGCATAAGCAGTCCCACGACTATAATAAGCGGGAATCCTACGGCAAAAATATTAAACTGGGGAGCGATCCTTCCCATTAAAGCGATAATTATATTTAATAAAATTGCTACCAATATTATGGGGATGCTTAAATTAACGCCTATTAAAAATATATCCCCCGCTTTATTTACTAAATATTTGAAAATATATGGCGAAAAATTAATAAAAGTTAAAGGAATTGTTTGGAAACTGTCGTATATTCCCTCGATAATAAAGAAAAATGCCGATGTTTCAATTAAAATTACCAGCGCTAAATAATTCTGCAGGTTAGATATTAAAGAAACCTGCTGATTAGAAATCAGAGGATTCAGAAGGCTTATCATGCCGAATCCTACTTGAACGCTGATAAGCTGTCCCGCTACTTCGACGCCCGTAAAGATAATAAGAACTAAGAAGCCGAAAATAACGCCTATTAACACCTGCGAAATAACGGCCAGGATAACCATAGGCAAAGGAATATGGGGTATTATCTGGGTTTTAATAATTAAAGGATAAACGATTAAAGACATAAAAAACGCAAGACCGATTTTTGCCCAGCCTGGAACCGCCGAACTGCCGATAAAAGGCAGAACTACGAGCATTGCTATAATTCTGAAAAATATCAGCATAAATTCTATGAGCAGGTATTGGTGGATTATTATAACCGGCATATCAGCTCCCTCCCCTTATATACTGGGGAAAATGCGTAAAAATGACCGTCGCGAAATTTCCCATAACGCTGAGCATCCACGGTCCGAAAATCAATAAAACTACTATTACCGCGATAATCTTAGGGACGAAAGTAAGCGTCTGGTCCTGAAGCTGGGTTACAGCCTGAAACATGCTTATAAGTATTCCTACCGCAAGACTCGCTATAAGCGGCGGAGCGCTTAAATACAAAACAGTGACTATGACTTTCTGTATAATAAAATTTACGAACGCTATAGACATCAAAAACCTCTTTTATTCTTTCTTTTCAAATACTGCATTATAAACCTTCTAATGCTAAGTAATTCTGGATTCCCGCGAAAGCGGGAATGACAATACCCGAATTTAATTTTTTACCCAACGGGCGTCATTCCCGCATATCTTTTGCCTGCGTTTATCAACGCATGTCGTTGATGCGGGCAAAAGATGCGGGAATCCAGAAGATAAATATTATTTGTTCCATTATGTATCATTTAAAACTCTGCACTAAAGACCCTATTACCAGATACCAGCCGTTTACCATTACAAAAAGCATAAGTTTAAAAGGAAGCGATATCATTGTTGGCGGCAGCATTAACATTCCCATAGACATTAAAAGGCTCGATACCACAAGGTCCAATATTAAAAAGGGCAGATATATAAGAAAGCTAATCTCGAAAGCGGTCGTAAGCTCGCTCACTATGAACGCGGGGATAAGCACGTAAGTCGGCACGTCTTTCGGCGACCTGATATTTTTAAGTTTAGACATTTTAACGAAAAGCTCAAGGTCTTTAAGCCTCGTCTGTTTCAGCATAAAACCTCTTACCGGCCGCATCCCTGTCTTATATGCCTTTTTAATTCCGATAGAGCCTTTTGTATAAGGAATATAAGCATTTTTATATACCGAATTTATAACGGGAGCCATAATAAAAAAAGTCAGAAAAAGGCTCAATCCTATAATTACCTGATTCGGCGGCTCGGTCGAAAGACCCAGCGAAGTCCTCAGGAAAGACAAGACCACTACTATTCTGACGAAAGACGTCATCATTATCAATATGGAAGGAGCTATGGAAATGACCGTAAAAATAAGAAGTATCTGAATCAGCATAGATACCTGCGAATGCTGGGGATGTCCGGTCATCGTTATAGCCGGTAAAGCTAAAAGCGACGAATTTTTAAAACTTTTTAGAGTTGCCATTGCTCTCCATTAATCCCTTTAACCTTTCTTCTATATCGAAAAATACGTTATCGGCTTTATTTTTAAATTTTGCCTCGTTTATATTTTTTATTTTATTTATATCCGCATACTGTTCCGCTTTTATCTTGCGATAAGGTTCATTAATTTCGCCGCCTCCGTTATTAACCTGCTCCCGCATTGCATCAGCAAATTTGCCGTAAGATTTGGCGGTAACGGAAGGACTTGGACTTGTTAAAGCGGCATCTCCCGCAGGCGCCGAAACATTGCTCCGCTCTGCGCCTGTCTTCAATATTTCATAGGTATCTGTATCTATGCCGGCATCCGCGTTAATGCCGCCGGTGCCTCCGGCGACTTTATAAAAAGTTCCTTTAAGCTGTCCTATAACCTGAATATTCGACTGCGACACCCCGACAAGAAAAAATTCTTTGTTTACTTCTATTAAAAGAATGGATTTTTTATTCCCAAGGTTAATCGAAGATACTATCTTAAGGTTATTCGGCTTTTCCTTTACCGAAATACGGTTCTTAAGTTTATTCATAAGAAAATATGCGCCGTAAATAAGTCCGATAATTAATGCAAGATAAACGGCGGTTTTCACCGCTTCAAAACCCATATTTAATTTAGGCTGGCGTTTTGCAAAGAAAGAACTGCCTCCGCCTAATGTATTATTTTTAGAAGACTCCTGCGAACCTGCCGGAACGGCGGAGGCGGCCGCCGCAGGCGCCGGCTGACCGTCGGTTTTGACCGCCTGCTTTATTTTATTTTTTTGCGCGGGTAATTCTTTGCCGACGTTTTTAAACAAACCCCCCGAAAAAGCATGGTTGATTTTAATTATAAAATAGTTTCCGTAAAAAGTTGCATACGTATCTTTCTGCGATATTTTAATATTTTTATGAAAAAAGACTATAGCGTTCAATTCCGAATTTTCGGCAGGTATAATCTCGACGGCTTTAAACAGCCTGCTGTTATGAAATTTTATAAATTTAGCGCCCATTCCCGATTGCGCATTTTTAAACGCAAGTTCGAGGCTATAGCCTTTTAAGCCCAACTTTTTAATTATGCTTTCCGGTTTTCGGTTAAATTTAAACCATATAAGGTATGAATCCGCATTTCTGCTTTTAGAAACATATATATTTTTTAACAGCAAATTGCCGTCTGCGGAGCCGGCGCGGCAAACGTTAGGAAAAATGGCCGAAAAAAGCGCCGAAATTAAAATTGCCGAAAAAAATAATTTAATTTTCATAGTTTTTTGACCCTTTCTACCGGACTTATTATATCCGTAAGCCTGACGCCGAATTTATCGTTGACCAATACGACTTCGCCCCTTGCCATAAGCTTTCCGTTGACGTATATGTCGAGAGGCTCTCCGGCAAGTTTTGCAAGTTCGATTACGGAGCCCTGCCCAAGCTGAAGCATATCGTTTATGACCATTTTGGTTCTTCCGAGCTCTACCGAAATGGTAAGCGGTATATCCAGAATAAAATCTAAATTTTTAGGCGGCTCCGCCGTTTTGTCCGATTCGTCGAAAGAAGCGAATTCAAGTTTTTTTACCGGCTTTTTAACCGTTTTTACTGCGGCCGGAGCCTCGTCTGCGCCGATATCCGCGCCTTCGGATTTTCCTTCATTGCCGGCGGCTTCTTTTATGGCGTCTATGTCTATGTCCAAATTGCCCGCCGCATTCGCGCCTAACCCTTCCTCTTTTCCCGCGGCGTTAGCCGCTTCCTCTTCTTTAAAGGCATCCTCCCAGCTGATGTTATCGTCTTCCGGTTCTGCGGGCGGTTTCGATTCCTGCCCGGTCTGAACGGCGGATGCCGCATCTGCGCCCTGAGCGGAAGGCTGCCTTATGTCCTGCGTTCCGGCAGGAGTTTCCTGCTTTGTTTCGGATAGAACTTTTTCGGTATCACTCATAATAGCCCTCTTTTCCTATAGGTATTTCAGATATTAATTTTACCGCGACCTGATTGTTCATTTTTCCCGGATATCCGATAAACTTCGGAATATCTTCTATTTCTACCACCAAAGGCTCTTCTATTCTTTTATCGAGAACGATAACGTCGCCTTTCCTGATTTTTAAAAAATCCTGCGCCGATATGCTCGTAGTTCCTATTTTGACTTTTATATCCAGTTCCGATTCTTTAAGCCTTTCTTTAAACCTTTCTATCCATCTCTGGTCTATTTCAAGCTGTTCGCTCTGAAATCCGCTGTAAAGTTTTTCTTTGATAGGCTCTATCATCGAATACGGAATGCATATCATAAATTTCGAAACCGCGCCTTCTATGTCAACCTCGAACCTGCTTATTATAACGACCTCGGTAGGCGTCACTATCGTGGCGAACTGCGGATTGATTTCGCTCCTCTGAAATTCGATATCTATGGGAGAAACGGGCGTCCATGCGGATTTCATCGCGTTAAAAGCCATATCCGTTATTTTTTTAATCAGCTTGTTTTCTATGGGAGAAAAATCCCTTCCTTCTATCTTTACGTGCAGGTCGGTGGTGCCGCCAAAAAATATGTCTATAAGGTTATATACCAATCTGGCATCCAGAACAAAAATACCGAAACCCCTGAGGGGCGGCATTTTAAATATCGTAAGGCTCGTAGGCAGAGGGATATTTTTCAAAAATTCGCCGAACTTCTGCATATCTACCGACGTAGCGGTAATTTCGGCGACTTTGCGCAGAGCCGAGGTCAAATCGTTTCTAAGAAGGCGGGCAAATCTTTCGTTTATTATTTCGAGAGTGGGCATCCTGCCCCTGACGATTCTGTCCTGCGAGGTCAGATCGTATGGTTTTATGCCGCCCATATCTTCCTGTTTCTCGGTTTCAATAGAACCGGAAGATATCCCCCTGAGCAGAG
>JAJYZM010000109.1 GCA_021799935.1 bacterium
TATTTTAAATTATATTTATTTTTTATTTTTAAATTTCTTTTATTATATGCTTACCGAACTCTACGGTACTGAGTTCTACAGCTTTTTTGTCTAATTTTTCAAAACCGGTGTAAATATCCCTCGTGCCGTTGCCCTGATAAATAGTTCTTTTCACGGCATCGTAAACGAGTTTTGCCGCTTCGTTGAAACCTATGTATTCAAGCATCATAGCCCCTGAAAGAGTAATTGAAAGGGGGTTTGCTATCCCTTTGCCTGCGATATCCATACCTACGCCGTGGGTACTTTCAAAAAGAGCGTAGCCGTCGCCTATATTGCCGCTCGGCACGAAACCTGGTCCGCCGACTAACGCCGAAGCAAGATCGGAAATATAATCGCCGTTTAAATTTTGGGTAATAATAACGTCGTATGCATTTGGATTTAAAACCAGCTGCATAAGCATCTGGTCGGTAATAACTTTGGATAATTTTATTTTTCCCGAAGAAACGCCTGCTTCCGTTGAAATTTTATCTTTAAACTCGTCTTCCTTAGCTACTTCGAACGCCCAGTTTAGAAACGCTCCTTCGGTAGCTTTCATTATGTTGCCTTTGCCGGCAACGGCGATAGATTTTTTACCGTTATCCATAGCATACCTAAAGGCCTTTCTTACGTGCCTTTTAGTCTTAAATTCGCTCATAGGCTTTATAGTGATTCCGGCATCTTCCGGTATTGCGTCTTCTTTAACCCCCATTTCTTTTATAAAGAAATTGCGCACCTTTTTCGCGCCTTCGGAACCTGCCATATATTCTATAGCCATATAAACGTCGTCTGAATTTTCCCTGAAAATAGTAACGTCCACTCTTTCGGGATCAGGAATTGGAGTAGGCTGACCGAGATAATAAACAGGTCTTATCGCCGAATAAAAATCCATAGACTGCCGTAATATAGAATTTAACGATTTTCCAGGTTTGCCGACCGGAGTTCCGAGCGGTCCTTTTATGGAAACTACGCTGCGCTTAAGCAGTTCGAGGGTTTCCGCCGGCATTCTTTCCAAACCGTTAGACTCGGCTTTGTCTCCCGCAACGGCTTCTACCCAATATATTTTCTTTGCATCTCCGTAAGCTTTTTCCATTGCGGCGTTTACTACGTTAAGCATTACGGGCGTAATCTCCGGACCTATGCCGTCTCCGCTTATAAAAGCTACAATTGGATTGTCGGGAACTTCTATGCTATGATTTTTTTTTAATTTTATAAATTCGCCGTCCTTTGGTATGTTTATTTTACCGTCCCATAAAAAAACGTTTTCGTTTTTCATTATTTATATCCCTTTTAAAATTATCTGCTATTAATTATTAAATTAACAAGATTAAAAAATACGATGGAATTGATTATAATAAAACATTTTTTTAAAATCAAGCAAAAAATAAATACGTTAATTTATTTTTTCAAAAATACCGCGGTCTGACGAATAGTTGTAAACGTCTCCGGTTTCTATATCGTAATGCCATCCGTATATATTTATATCTTTATTTTCTTTAATATAAGGATAAGAATTGAGGTGTTTAAGCTGTTCTTTTATATTCTCTCTTTCGGTAAGCGCCGCTATCTGTTTTTCGGTAAATTTTTCGCCATTTTCGCCAGCTTCCCTGATATGATCGGATACTATTTTTTTTGCGCTGCCGGCAAGCTCAAGCCATTTTTTTGTATGCGGAATATGTTTTAAATCTTCGTCCGTCATATAAAGCGCACTGCATCCTCCGCAGTTAGAGTGTCCGCATACTACGATATTCCTGACTTTTAAAACATTTATTGCATATTCGATAGCCGACGTGGTCGCCAGATATTCGGCTATGTTTCTGTACGGAGGCACTAAATTCGCGATATTTCTTACGACGAAAAGTTCGCCGGGGAGCGTTTTAGTAATAAGAGTAGGAACGACTCTGGAATCTGAACACCCGATAAAAAGGGTGTGCGGGGTCTGGCCTTTCGCTATTTCTTTAAATAGTCCGCTGTATTTTTTATACTCGTTATTATTGAAATCGATAACGCCGTCAAATAAGCTTGCCATGATTGCGACCTATTATTGATTTTAAATTAAATTATTATAAACGATATTTGATTATAATAAAACATTTTTTTAAAATCAAGCAAAAATATAAAAAAAACGTCTGTTTTTACCGTTTGCCGCTTGTTATAAATTATAAAAACGCTTAAAATCAAATGTTAAAATCGCTTAAAAAATATTTAAACAGTTTAGAACCTGAGTCGAAAAATAAACCGCTGTTTTGGGCTAAATTTTCGGAATAATGAACGGCTGAGTGCTTAGCAATTGCCTGCTTGCCGGTTTTAGTCGAAAAACCGCAGAACGGAACGGGTTCAGGCGTATGCTTTTTTAATTTAACCTGATTGTAATGGTCGGGCAAAATCATTACCGTGTAATCGCTAAATTTTTTAAGTCCTTCAAGCACCCCTCCTGCGATAAATTTGTCGAAATCTTCTATAGCTTTAATCTTTAAATCTATTTTTCCTTCGTGGGATGCTTCGTCTGTCGCTTCTACGTGAATATAAACAAAATCGCCGTCATTTAAAGATTTCATTCCGTATTCTACTTTACCGGCATAATTGGTATCCAAATATCCGGTAGCGCCCGGAACGTCTATAACTTTAAGCCCTGCATATTTTCCGATGCCTTTTACTAAATCTACGGCGGAAATAACCGAGCCTTCAAGTCCGTAAGCTTCTTTCATGGTGGGCATGGATGGTTTATATCCCTGTCCCCAAAGCCAAATTGAATTTGCCGGTAATTTTCCTGCGGCGATTCTTTTTTTGTTTACTTCATGATTTTCCAATATTTTTTCCGCTTTTTTCATTATTTCTACTATTTCTGGACTTGAAGCGGTTCCGTGTGGAATATATTCGTCTGTCTGCAAATCGGGAATGTCGTGCGGGGCAACGGTTTGAAGGCCGTTTATATCTATATTTTTAACGACGAGAAGATGCCTGTAGCTGACGCCGGGGTAAAAACGGAACCTGTCGCTTCCGAGCTCTTTTGCGAACGATTCTATAATCTGTTTTGCCTCTTCGGTGGTAATATGTCCGCCGGAATAGTCGTGCATATATTTTTTGCCGTCTTTTTCAAGTATATTTACAAGATTAAGCCTGAACGCAACGTCGTCTTTACCGAGTTCGACGCCCATGCTTGCCGCTTCGAGAGGGGATCTTCCCGTATAATAATTTAAAGGGTCGTATCCGAGTATGGACATAGAACCAATATCGCTGCCAGGAAGACATCCGTCGGGAATAGTTTTCATTAAACCAGTAACTCCTCTTGCCGCCACGGAATCCATATTCGGCGTTTTAGCGTACTCAAGGGGCGTTTTGCCGCCGAGTTCGGATAACGGGGTATCGGCCATGCCGTCCGGGCATAAAATAACGTATTTATGTTTATTCATCTAATTAAATAAATCCTCCTTTTTCCATTTGTGGTCGCCGTATACTTTGACGGTGCCTAAAAAGATATCAAAAGTCAATTATGTCAATTATATTGTTTCGATTCCGGAAAAGGTGTCAGATTTCCGGAAACGGGGACAGAATTGAATTCTGTCCCTTTATCCATTTTGTGACAGTGCCGGAATTGAATTCCTGCACTGTGTTATAATATGCCCATAGCTTTTAGAACGGAGTTTTTATCGCAAGGAACGACGACCGGTTCTTTGGAAACCTTTATGGCATTGCCCGGGTCTTTAAGTCCGTGACCCGTAAGAGTCAAAACGCAGACCGAACCTTTTTCAAAAAATCCGCGTCCGTTAAGTTTGATTAATCCGGCAAGGGTAATCGCCGAAGCAGGTTCGCAAAAAACTCCTTCGTTTGCCGCCAGCAAAGCATAAGCCTTTAATATATCTTCATCGCTTACCGATTCTATTAATCCGCCCGACTCTTCTTTTGCCTCTACCGCTTTCTGCCAGCTTGCGGGATTTCCTATTCTTATAGCCGTAGCGACGGTATGAGGCTCTTTTACTATATGATTTAAAACTATGGGGGCTGCGCCTTCGGCCTGAAAACCGAGCATTTTGGGAAGTTTGTTTATTTTGCCTGCGGCGCGGTATTCTTTATAACCTTTCCAGTACGCCGTTATATTTCCGGCATTTCCTACCGGCAGAATATGGTAATCCGGCGCGGAACCGAGTTCGTCCGCTATTTCAAAACTTGCGGTCTTCTGCCCTTCAAGCCTGAACGGATTTACGGAATTAACCAAAGTAACGTCGTAATCTTTTGCTATTTCGCGCGTAATTACCAAAGCGTCGTCAAAATTTCCCTGAATCTGCATAACTAACGCTCCGTGGACTAAAGCCTGCGACAGCTTGCCCGCGGCTATTTTGCCTTCCGGTATTAAAACAAAAGATTTTATTCCCGCCCTTGCCGCATAAGCCGAAGCTGAAGCCGAAGTATTTCCTGTGGAAGCGCATATTACGGCTTTGGAACCGTCGGACACGGCTTTGGATACGGCCATAGTCATCCCTCTGTCTTTAAAAGACCCTGTAGGATTTAAGCCCTCGTATTTAAAATATATTTCTATATCCGGATTTATTATCCCGCCTAAGTTGCGGGCTTTTATCAGCGGAGTGTTTCCTTCGTTTATAGTAATTATATATTTTTCGTCTATTTCCGGTAAAAATTCGCGATATTTTTTTATTACTCCTTCGTATCTTTTAAATGCCAAACTTCCCTCCGTCAGCTTATTTTTATGATTTAGATTTACTTGCTTTACTCTATTTTGTCTTCTATCCTTAAAACCATAGTCTTAGCGGTAATAACGTCTAATTTGTCGCACTTCTCTATACTCTTAAGCAATTCGGCTTCGTTTGCCTCGTGAGTGGTAATTACTATGGGAACGGAGCCTTCGACTTTTCTGCCTTTTTGAATCATAGAGCTGATGCTTATAGAGTGTTCCCCG
>JAJYZM010000110.1 GCA_021799935.1 bacterium
CGCCGACTATAATGTCTATTCCGTTAATAAGGGATGCGAACTTTCTGTCCACTTCGAGTCCGTTATGCGAAAGAACGACTACCAAATCTACCTTTTCTTTATTTTTTAATTCATTGACCATTTTCTGGGCATGGCTTGTATTAATGCCGAAGTTCCAGCCTTTAGTTAAATTTAAAGGCTGGGCTATCGGAACATACGGAAACGCCTGTCCGATTATCCCTGCCCTTAATCCGTTGACTTCTTTTATTATATACGGTTTAAAAACTCTGTTTCCCCATACATCGAAAACATTCTGAGCGATAAACGGAAATTTTAACGACTTTATGTTTGAAAGCAGCCTTTGTTTGCCGTAAGAAAACTCCCAGTGCCCCGTCATAGCGTCGTATCCCATGGCATTCTGGACGTTTACGACGGCCATTCCTTTCGTAAGCAGTGCAATGCCCGTTCCCTGCCATGAATCGCCGGTATCGAGCATTATGGTTTTGCCGTATCTTTCTTCTTTTATTTTGTTGAATACCGCAGCCATATGGGCGTAACCGCCCATCGGACCGTATTCTTTATTTAATTTTATAAAATCGACGTAAGAGCAGAAGTAGCCCATTGCGGACTTCGGTTTTATATCGTAGTAGAGATTAAAAGAATCTCCTACGAGATGACCCGGTCTTCCGTTCATAAAATGAGGACCTATATTTACGGAAGGCTCCATGTAAAGAGTAGGCTTTAAATGGGCATGGGAGTCCGAATTCCATATAATAGTCAAATTGCCTACCGGTTTGAACTTTAAAAGATTAACGGGATTAACTGCCGCCGCCCCTGCGAGGACGGCGGCAGTTTTTATGAAACTTCTTCTGGAAACTTTATCTGGCATAAGGAACGTTGACACCTTATATAAACTTATTTATTCAATGATTGAGTAAGTTCAGCAGAATTTATTTTTAGAACTCGGCTTACGGCTTTATATAAGAATAACCCGTCATTTCATAATGAAGAATGGCGTAAAAACCATCCGGCGTTATATGGACAAACGGTAAAATCTCATTAGGTTTAATGCCTAATTTAATCATCGCGACATGACATATATCAAACCTGACTTTATGCTTATATAGTTTTTGTATTAAAGGCTCCAACTTATTATTTTTTTTAAGAAACATTTTATCGGCGGGACCGTAAGCCACAAAAACAACTTTGTATCTTTTAGGATTATAATGCAGTTCCCATATTATATCGTTCATATTTCCAAGAGCTACTTTCCATTTTTTAGGATTCGGAGACGACACCTGAAAAACAACCTTGACAACCTTATTGTTAAAAAATCCGTGATATGACGTTTTGGTCAAGAGAGGTTTTTTTATTTTAATTTTCTTTAAAGCCGCTTTAGGTTTGGAAGGCTTGACAACTGCCGGAGCAGGAATTTTTTTTGTCTGTTTTTTAGCACAGCCTGTCAAAAACAATGAGCCGCCGACGGCAATAACGATTAAAATAATCCACAGTTTTATAAACTTTTTCATTTTCTCTCCTTCTTTTTAAGTCTAAGTTTAAACTTTTTGAGCAAAAATAATGTTCTTACGGCTTTATATATGCATATCCCTGCATTTCTTTCTTAATTATATATGCGACAGCGCCCGGATACACTACGTTCACAAAAGGAAAAAGCTGTTTCTCCCGAACATGCAATGCTTTCATAGTCATATGACAAGCTACAAGATTAACTCCGTAAGCGTTTAAACTCTGCATTAACGAATAAAATTTTTTATCATCCTTTTTTATAAAAACTCTAAGTCCAGGACCGTATGCTACAATATCTACTTTATAATAAATGCCGTGCGCGCTCATAATCTGGACAACTTTAGCGGCATTGCCGAGTACAAGTTTCCATCGTGCAGGGCTATTTTGCGTTATTTGAAACACAACCTTTATTGTTTTGTTTTTAAAATAAGGAAGCGCTTGAATCTTTTTATAAGCATAGGCTTTGCCGCTAAAAAATATTAAAAGCAAAGCTAAAATCATTAAAACAGCTTTTAATTTCAATTGTTTTTTCAATAAATTTAAATTCATTTTTTTCTTTTCTCCATTTTTTTAATAACAATATTAATGCGCCGACAATCATTTTCCGACTTTTATTTTATATCCTTTAGACAGCGAATAGACATATAAGTCTAAATACTTCCAAGTTTTAGAGCCTATTTTCTTTTTAAAGCCGTCTTCTCCGGTATATATGCAGTGGTTAAACTGATCCTGCATAGTAATGATATTGCCCCATTTTTTATAGGTAGGATAAAAGCCGGCATGTCCTATAACAGGTTTTGTAGGCTTTCCGCCAAGAATGCCGGCTCCGCCGCCTGGATGGCAGCTGTCGCAGCTTTGTCCGGATGCGCCGAGGGGGGTATCATAGTAATGCTTTCCAAGCGTTAAAGCCTGCCGAAGGGTTTTTGGATGCCTGTCGGCATTTTTAAAAACAGCACTGGGTTCTGCGTTATAACCTTTTATTTTGTATCCGTTGCTTAAAGACGTTACATAAAGCGTAAGATCGTTTAACTTTTGCCCGCTTAAAGGTTTCCCTTTTAACGCATGGACGATGCACATATTCAATCTTTCTCCGAGCGTAATAATTTGATGTGTTTTAGGATTAAATCTTGGAAAAGTCGCCGCAACGCCTTTCAGGCTCCTTACTACTTTTTTAGCGGCAGGTATATACGTTCCAATGCTGTCCACATGGCATTTAGCGCAAGAAAAACCGTCAGTGCCGAGCTTAGTATTATAAAACTCGGATTTGCCGTAATTCAATCCCGCCTCTATTTTTTCCTTTGCAATCATTTTCTTGCTTAATTTTAATTTTCCCGCTGCAAACGCAAAAGGTTTAAAATAGTAAACCGCCGAAATAATCAATAAAGCAATAAAAGTTATTAAAATTGCTTTTTTCATAAAATCATCCCTCCCTAAGTTATTTGTTATGTTTAACGGCTTATTAATATGCTAATAGCCGTTCCGTTTTATTGTCTTTCAAGGCTTAAGCAAAGCATATCCCTGCATTTCTTTTCTTGCAATTTCCACTACGCCTGCAGGCACTACTTTTACGAAAGGAAACAATGCTTCCTTTGTAACGTGCGCTTTCATCATCGTATTATGGCATGCTCTCAACTTTAACCCGTACGAAACTAAACTTTGAAGAACCGCTTCATTTTTTTTATCGAATTTTTTCATCAGCATTCTCAAGCCGGGACCGAACACTACAAGCTCTATTTTATACTTAAATGAATTATCGCCGAACGCCGCCATTACATTTTTAATGTTTGCTATAGCAAGTCCCCACCTTGCAGGTTTTGCGTAATCTACTTCAATTACCATTTTTAAAGTTTTATGCTTAAAAAACTTTGGCAGAGGCAAACCGTGGGTATTATAGTACGGCGCATAAGAACTGTAAGACGACGGACCGTACTTTAAAGCATAAGACGTATTATCTATCGAGAAAAATAAGATTGAAACTGCGGCAATAATTAAAAGACTTAAAAACAAACGTGATTTTTCCATTTTTTTAATCTCCTTAATTTAGTTATAGTTTACAGGACACAGGCATACGTTTATTCGCTTCTTATGCACATTACGCATATTTTTGTTAACACTATTATCTTTTTGTTTTATTTTATATCAGCCTGCCGTTCTTGAATGCCTGTATTCGACATTTTCGGTATTAATCGATCGAATTATTTTATGTCTCCTGACGTATTCCGCAATAACGTCGTATGCCTTTTCTTTTTGCAAACCGTCTTCCGGCATATCAGCCATGTTTTGCATCTTTGCGCCGGATGTAATAAGCCAGTAATCTTTATTCGGTTCTATCGGCTTTCCGTTGATCTCAAAACTTTTAATTCTCTTTGCGCCTTTTTGATTTATAAGTATATGCAATTTTGAATTCGATATCCTTGTAGCGTCTCCGCCCATCTCCAAATAAGGATCCGCCGTAAAAACATCGCTTAAATTGCTGGACGTAGTCTGGATAATTTTTTTTCCGCTCAGTTTAACTTTGTAAACTTCAGGATAGGTCGTGCCGTATTCCCCGTAAACATGCTCCATAGTTATCTTTTCGCCCGGAAGAATAGTCTCGCCCCATCGCCAGCCGGGAGTAAACACTAAGGGCGTGTCGTATTTTTCTATAAAAGCCTGCTCTACTACATTATCCACGGTGCTGATAAAAGTCGCCCTTCTGAACAACAGGTCTTCGGCTTTTCCCAGTTCTTCGTTTAAAGTATCGGCATAGGGAGCATATTCTTTATCGATTAATCTGCTTATTTCAGGGTCGGGCTTAATCCAGTCAGTAACTATAGGAATCAGTTTATGGTCGTAATCGGTTATTTTTTTATCCCTGACGTTTAAATCTATCCTGCCGACGAACTTTCCGTGCGTTCCTGCCTGAACTATTATTGTATTGTTTATAATCTGAGGGTCGGGAAGTATGTCGTGGGTATGTCCGCCGACTATAATGTCTATTCCGTTAATAAGGGATGCGAACTTTCTGTCCACTTCGAGTCCGTTATGCGAAAGAACGACTACCAAATCTACCTTTTCTTCGTTCTTCAGTTTATCTACCATCTTTTGGCAATGCCCGGTGTTAATGCCGAAGTTCCAGTTTTTAACGAAATGGGAAGGATGCGCAAGCGGAACATACGGAAACGCCTGCCCTATTATTCCTACCCTTAATCCGTTGACTTCTTTTATTATATAAGGTTTGAAAATCAGTCCGCCCCATGTAGCGTTTGTAACATTCTGCGCAATAAACGGAAATTTCATCTTTTTTATATTTGACAACAGCTGTTCTTTGCCGTAGGTGAACTCCCAGTGCCCCGTCATAGCGTCGTATCCCATGGCATTCTGGACGTTTACGACGGCCATTCCTTTCGTAAGCAGTGCAATGCCCGTTCCCTGCCAT
>JAJYZM010000111.1 GCA_021799935.1 bacterium
GCATTAACGGAGTCTATATTTCCGCCGCCAAAAGAAATTCCGGCAAAACCACTATTTCGATTGCGCTGTCTCGTTTGTTAAGGAATAGAGGACTGTCGGTCCAGCCGTTTAAAAAAGGCCCTGATTTTATCGACCCTATGTGGCTCAATATTGCTTCGGGCGAACGAACTTATAATCTCGATTTTTATTTTATGTCCAAAAATAATATACGAGAACATTTTATAAGCCATTCTTTAGGTTCCGAAATCAGTATAGTTGAGGGCAACCACGGTTTGCATGATTCTTTCGATATATACGGCAAATCTTCTAATGCCGAGATGTCGAAACTGTTAGGGCTTCCGGTTATTCTCATAATCGACGTTGGGGAACTGAACAGGGGGGTCGTCCCGCTCATTTTAGGATTCCAGGAGTTCGATAAAGACGTGGATATAAAAGGAATAATCCTGAATAAAGTTCACAGCAAAAGGCATGAAAAAAATTTGCTGAGGGCCATTAAGTATTATACCGATTTAAAAGTCGTAGGCAATATTCCTAATAATGCAGAATTTTCGGTAAAACAGAGGCATCTCGGTCTTTTATCCACCCTCTCCGCGGAAGAAATCGAAAAACTTGTCGAGGAAATGTCTTCTAAAATTTCGGAATATATAGATTTGGACGGTATCGTAAAAATTTCTAAAACGGCTGAGAAATCGTACCCCGGTATAAAGAATACGCCGGATTTATCATTAAAAAACAGCATAAAAAGAACCAGGCGCAATATGCTTAAAATAGGTCTCGCCTACGACAATGCGTTTAATTTTTATTATAACGAAAATTTGGAAGCCCTTGAGGACTTAGGTTGCGAAATAATTAAATTTTCCCCTATCGCCGATAAGCATCTCCCTGAAGTCGATGCGTTATATATCGGCGGAGGCTTCCCTGAAATATTTTCAGGAGACCTTCAGGCAAATAAAGCTATTAGAAAAGAAATAAAGCAAAAAATAGAAGAAGGACTTCCGGTCTATGCGGAGTGCGGCGGGCTTATGTATCTTTGCAAAAGCATCTCTTACGAAAACAATTTTAACGAGATGGTAGGAGCGATAGACGCCGACGTTAAACTTACGAAAAAACCCAAAGGCCACGGATACACTAAGCTAACCCCATATTCTTACGGTAAAGGGAACGGAAGTTTATGGTTCAATAAAATTAAATTAATAAAAGGGCACGAATTTCATCATTCTTATTTGGAAATGTCTCCCGACAGATATAAATTTGTATTTAAGATGAAGAAAGGTTACGGAGTGGACGGCGTTTCCGACGGCATAGCATATAAAAATATTTTGGCCGGTTATACCCATATGTACTCTCCTTCGTCTCCCGGCTGGTTCAAAAACTGGATTGCATTCATAAGGCAAACAAAAGCAAAAGCCGTTATAAGATAAGTTCCGGCAACATTTTACCGGTCTGTTATTTTGTGCGATGTCAGATTTTTTATTACAATAATCATATTTTATATTATTTAATATTTTTAATATCCGTTGTACAATACCTCTGTATTATAAATTAAATTTTATATATACAAAAAAAATAAAATAACGTTTAATTTTTTTTTTAACGGTCGATTTTTTTTATTGACAAATATAGTTATAAAAGTGTATAAATAAAAATTACAACTATGTTTTAGTTTTGAATTGTTTTATAATGGGAAGTATTTTAAATTATTTTAAATCTATATTTATATAAGGAGGCATTACTATGGGTAAAAAGCACCAGACTCCGCTTCTTGACGAACTTAAAAAAGGGAAGTGGATAAGTTTTGTCAAGGAAATAGAAAGAGCGGCGGAAAAGAGCGAGAGAACCGAAGACCTTTTGGGGCAGGTTGAAGAATCTTACCGCGATAAAGTAAACCACTGGAAACACGGCGGTATGGCCGGCGTTAAAGGATACGGCGCCGGAATGGTCGGAAGGTTCAGCGAATTCCCCGAAAAATATCCGGGAATTAAAGAATGCCATTCTATGAGAATTATACCTTCGGCAGGATTCTTTTATAATTCCGACTTTCTTAGGAAATTAGCCGATATTTCCGAAAAACACGCCGGCGGTTTATTAAATTTTCACGGCGCTACCGGAAATATTCAAATTTTGGGAATGTCGCAGGCGGAAGCCGAAGATGCGTTCCAGGCAATAGCGGAACTCGGGTTCGATTTGGGCGGAAGCGGTTCGGATTTAAGGACGCCTTCATGCTGCGCCGGACAGGCAAGATGCGAATTTGCGAATTACGATACTATGAAGATTTGCTATAACTTGACGGAAGAGTATCAGGACGAACTTCACAGACCCGCGTTTAATTATAAATTTAAACTTAAATTTTCGGGCTGCGCAAACGACTGCGTCGCTTCGGCCGCAAGATCCGACCTTGCTTTTATAGGAACGTGGAAAGACAAAATAAAAATCAATCAGGACGAAGTTAAAAATTATACTAAAAAATTTAACGTTCAAAAATACGTTCTCGATAAATGCCCCACGAAATGTATGTGGTTTGAAGGCGAGAACCTTGTTATCGACGACGAAAACTGCGTAAAATGCATGCACTGCATAAATGAAATGCCTAAAGCCCTAAGAGCGGGCGACGAAAAGGGCGCCTCTATTTTAATAGGAGCAAAAGCGCCTTTGGTTACAGGTCCGAGAATGGGAATGATGCTTGTTCCTTTTTACGATATAAATGAGGACGCAAAAAACGACTATGAATGGCTGAAAGGTTTGATTTCCAATATGTGGGAATTCTGGGACGAATACGGAGTCAGCAGGGAAAGGATAGGAGAACTTATCGGAAGGGTAGGTTTAAATACTTTCTTGGAGGGCGTAGGGTTAGAGCCGGTTCCTGAAATGGTAGAGCATCCGAGAAGCAATCCGTTTATTAAATTCACGGAAGACGAAGATTAGTCGTTGCAATAAAATCAATTAAATCAAAAGATGCAGTATATAAATAAATTTGGAGGTTAATATGGCAGAAGAAGTTAAAAAGAAAAGGCTTACCGACATCGGACCCCATGATTATAACGAATATTTGTCACCTACTATAAAAAAGAATTACGGCAAATGGGCTTATCATGAAATTATTGATACCGGAACCATGGTGCATGTTGCTGAAAACGGCGATAAGCTATATACGGTAAGGATGGGTTCCCCAAGATTGGTCAGCGGAAGTTTCGTAAGAGACATATGCGATATAGCGGATAAATATTGCGGAGGGCATTTAAGATTCACTACGAGAAATAACGTCGAATTTTTAATAGAAGACGAAAAAAACGTCGAACCGCTTAAGAAAGACCTTGAAAAAATGGGCTATAACGTAGGAGGAATAGGCAATATAGTCGCCAATATAGTTCATACCCAGGGATGGGTGCACTGCCACACATCCGCAAGCGATGCTTCCGGCGTCGTTAAATCCGTTATGGACGAGTTGTACGAATATTTCGTCGAAGACAAACTTCCTTCGAAAACAAGGATTGCTTTCGCCTGCTGTTTAAATATGTGCGGTTCGGTTTCATCTTCGGATATAGCAATCGTGGGAACTCACAGAAAACCGCCGAGAATAGATGCCGAAAGACTTAGAAATCTCTGCGAAATACCAAGCACTATCGCTGCGTGCCCGACTAACTCTATCAGACCGGATACGGTTGACGGCAAACCCGGCGTAAAAGTCAACGAAGAAACTTGCGTGTTCTGCGGAAGCTGTTACACGGTGTGCCCGGCAATGCCCATTGCCAACGCCGAAAACGACGGTTTGTCGATATGGGTCGGCGGCAAGGTTTCAAATGCAAGAACGAAGCCCACATTCTCTAAATTAGCTATACCGTTTATTCCTAACGAACCGCCGAGATGGCCTGGAGTAGTCAATGCCGTTAAAACCATTCTTAACGCGTATAAGGACGGAGCCGAACCGGGCGAAAGGGTAGGCGAATGGATAGAAAGGATAGGCTGGCCGAGGTTCTTTAAAATTACGGGATTCCCGTTCACGAAATATCACATCGACGACTTCAGACTTGCCGAAACCACTATGAATTATTCTTCTCATACGCGATTATAATTTTTTAGATTTTATTAACAAAATTTAAATTGAGGAGTATCATATTATGACCGATGAAACAAAGAAAAAAGTCGAAGATAAAATAGTCGGGCTCGTTAAAGAGTATGCCGGCAAAAAGAGATTTAAGCCTATAGATATCGTCAAAGAGATGGAAAAAGAGTTTGCAAGCGAAGGATTGACTAAGGACGATATAAAAGGGGCGCTAAAAGAAATTATGGACGAGGAAAAGCTCGTCTATGGTTATGCCGGCGGCAGTTTTCTGACATTGCCGGAAAACCAGTAATCGTTAATAAAATATAAGCACAGTATATTTTATTAATAATATTGTTTAAAAAAATCTATTAATCTTATAATATTTATTATATATTTTGCGATATATAAGATAAGAAAGGAAAACTTATGCTTGAATTAAAAAAAGTAAAGAAGCCCGCGAAAATTGCGGTAAGTACGGGCGGAGGAATGTCTCAATCCCCGTTCAGACCTAAGTACGTCGAAAAAAAGCCGCCGTGTATGGATACATGCCCTAACGGAACTAAAGTCAGGGATTATATTCAGTTTATAGCGCAGAGCGAGTCTTACGAAAGGCCTATAGACGAATCTCTCAAAACGGCGTTTTATATGCTTACGGAGTCTAATCCCCTGCCTTCTACAACGGGAAGAGTGTGTCCTCATCCATGCGAAGATGCATGCAACAGGAGCGAAAAAGATAAACCGGTCGCGATAAATGCTATAGAAATGTTTGTAGGAGATTACGGAATAAAAAATAATCTTCAGTTTAAGAAGCTGACGGAAGTTCCGAGAAAAGAGAAAATAGCCGTTATAGGAAGCGGACCGGCTGGGCTTTCCG
>JAJYZM010000112.1 GCA_021799935.1 bacterium
TTCTTATTTCTTTCATCATAAAATATTTATCCTTTTCCTGAGATTTTTATATCGGCGTTTTAAAAATTATACACTTTTTAAAGCCCGAATGTCAAGAGTTTTCTGCTTCCTTATTTCGGAATTATGCACTTGACAAAGCGAGATCGCATATTATCTTTCAAATTCGTCTAAGAAAAGAGGAATTTTATCTTCTATGCCGTATGCCATTATATGTATTCCGTGGACTAACGGCTTTAATTCTTTTGCCGTTCTCGCGGCAATTTCGATTCCTTTTTTTAAAGGATCGGGAGCGTTTTCCAGCTCGTTTATAATTTGTTCGGTAATGTAAATTCCCGGGATGAATTTATTCATATAACGGGCGGTTTTAGAGGATTTCAATATATAAATTCCCGCAATAATTTTTATGTTTTTAAAGTTTTTATAAAAATCGTGGAATTCGGCAAACTTGGCGGTATCGAAAACAGCCTGCGTTTGAAAAAAATCGCATCCCGCTTTAATCTTTTTTTCAAATTTTACGAGCTGCGGTTCGAGCGGAACGGATTCCGGATTTACCGCCGCCCCTATATAAAAATCCGCAGGGCCGTTAAGTTTATTTCCGTTCATATCCGCTCCGGCATTTAACCCTTTTACTATTTCGATTAAATTAACCGAATCTATATCGTAAACGGCTTTTGCATGCTTATGGTCTCCGAATGAAATATAGTCGCCGGTTAAAGCCAGAATATTTTTTACGCCGAATGCGGCGGCGCCGAGCAGGTCGGATTCCAACGCCATTCGGTTTCTGTCCCTGCAGGTCTGCTGAAAAATGGGCTCCCCTCCCGCCTGTTTTATGTAAATCGAACCTGCAAGAGAAGCCATTTTCATATTAGCGCCCTGATTGTCGGTAATATTAAAAGCGGAGACGCGGTCCTTTAACAGTTCGTAGATTCCTTTCATTTTTGAAAGGTCTGCGCCTCTTTCGGGAGACAATTCGGACGTATATACAAAAACGTTATTTTCCAAATTTTCTTTTAATAGATTACCTGATTTAGAATTAATTAATGTCATAAAATATTTACCCTTATCATTACCGCTTTGCTCTCGTGTCTGACGACACTCGTGAAGTTTCAATGAAATTTCACATATCTTTGCATGCCAAAGATGACAAAGTGCCATATCGGAAGCAAGCGTTTATTAAAGCATGTCTTTGATGCTTGCTGGAGACGGCGAAGCTTTAATCCAAAATTATTTATATATTTTTTGCCGCCGATTCGTATGAGCCGAGAATCTTGATGAATATCGTGTATTTCCCTATTGATTTTAACGCTTTTTTCAATTTTTCGTCCGATTCGTGGCAGGCTACGTCGATAAAAAACAGATAATCCCAGTTGAATTTTTTTGAAGGCCTCGATTCTATTTTCGTAATATTGATTTCGTTTTCATAAAACGGTTTTAATATTTTAAAAAGCGCCCCGACGGAATTTTTTATGGAAAATAGAATAGAGGTCTTGTCTTTGCCGGTCTTATGAGTTTTCTCTCCGTTAGAGATAATCAAAAATCTGGTAAAATTATTGCTGAAATCTTCAACATGGGAAATCAAGACCCTTAAGCCGTAAATTCTGCCCGCGACTTCTGACGCTATTGCCCCCGCTCTATTGTCTTCCGATGCCTTTATACAGGCATCGGCGTTAGAAAATGATTCTATAAGCTCTGCGTCTTTAAAATTATCATCTAAAAATTTCCTGCACTGCCCAAAAGTTTGAGGATGCGAATATATTTTTTTTATATTTTTTACGTCGTCTTCTTTAGAGAGAAGAAAATGGCTTATAGGCATAACTTCTTCACCTATAATTGTAACGTCTGAATTAACAAACATATCGAACGTCGCATTAACCATGCCTTCTATGGTATTTTCCACGGGGACGACCCCGTATTCGGAAAGACCTTTGGAAACAGAGTTAAAAACCTCTCCTATGGTTTTAACCGGCATAAGCATTCTTGAAGAACCGAACCTTTTAATTGCCGCAAGGTGGGTGAACGTTCCCTCAGGCCCGAAATAGCTTATTCTTATTCCCGACTGTACCGTTATGCATGCGGACATAATCTCCCTGAATATATTCTGAAGATGTTCGTCCTTTAACGGCCCTTCGTTATAGCTTATGACGTTTCTGTAAACCTCGCCTTCCCGCGCCGGATTATAGTATGATTTGTTATTGGAAGACTTAACCTGTCCTACTTTAAGGGCGATTTTTCCCCTTGCGTTAAGAAGTTCGACTAACTGCCTGTCGATAGCGTCTATCTCTTTTCTAAGTTTTTTAAGTTCTTCCATTTCTACGGTCTGCCTCTACGCTTTATTTATGAAAAATTAAGGTATTTTATATAATTTTTTGAAAAAAAGCAAAATAATTTACATTATTTGCATTATGTTAATTTATCATAAACCCTTATTATTTGTAAATTAATTATTTTTTATCCTTTTGCCCGCTAATTCTATAATGATTTGCCTTTTATATATTTCCCTACTATAAATGCCGCAAACAGAAAAACGGCGATTATACCGAAGACGAACCTTATGGAATAAATGCCGGCCAGATACGAAAGGAAAAACGGCCCTATGATGCCGCCCAAATCGAAATTGGACTGGTATATAGTATTGGCGGCTACCATATCCTTCATATCAACCGTTTCGGATATCCTCATGGTTCCAATGGGAAAAACAAGCGCGTGCGGTATTCCGAATATTATTAAACCCAAAACGTAAAAACCTATGTCTTTTGAAAAAACCATCAATATGAAAGACAGGACAGATATCAATATGGAAATATTAAGAATTTTGGTTTTATTCTTAATATTTCCTTTTTTCGTAAAGTAAAGTAGAACTAATCTCGTGAACAGCGACGAAATAAAAAACAGGGAAAATAAAAGCGTTATTTCAAAATATTTTATATGAAAATTATCCTTTGCAAATACTCCGCCGAGAGCTACTACGGAAGCAAAGGCAATGCTGAATGTAGTGTTGTAAAAAATTACTTCGAGAAATCCCCGGTTTTTAAACAGCAAAGAAACCGAACCGCCTTCTCCGGCTTTTTCGGAAGCCTTTTTTCCGGAATTTTGAGCCGCAAGTTTTTCCTTAATAGCATCCCTGCTCTTTAAATGAATTTTAACCGCAAAGAAAAACGCCGTTATGCCGAACAGGCACAGCATAATATAAATCCAGCGGATAGGCAGGACGGCCAGAAGGGCTGAGCTTAAAAGCGGGCCGAAAACAAGCGCAAGGCTAAGCATTAGAGAATATACCGTAAGATTTTTTTCGATTACGGACCTGTCGGAAACTAAATGGACTAACGACAGAAGAAACGGCATGATTATAGCCGTCGCAAAACCGGATAGGACGACGAATATTAAAAATTCGGTATAATCCGCCGAGAAAAAATATCCCAGTATCGCCGCCGAAAACAATAAAAGTCCGGCCATTACGAACTTTGAAACAGCCTGAGGCTTGATTCGTATGCTGATAAGATACCTGACGGAAAGAGTGCTTACGGCATAAACCGCCGTAGTAATTCCGACATAAAAAAGGTTTTTGTCGAGAACGTATCTTACGAATAACGGGTTGATAGACTGTATTAGGTTGGTATTTGCCCTCTGCAGAAGTATGACTAAAAAAACGAAAATGATAGCGGGCATAATTTATCAGTCTATTACGCTTTGCCCGTACTTATATTTTCTTCTTTAATATATGAAATTATAAGAGAAATGAGCTCGTCTTTGGCTTCCGTGCCGAAAATATTCTGCGCGTGCGCCGCGCCTTTGAAAAAGCGAAGCGTCTTCGGCGATTTAGTCATGGCATACATTTTTTTGATGCCTTCGGCAAACTGTTCCCCTTCCGTTCCGAGATAATGGATAGGCACGTCTATAAAATCGACCCCTTCGGCGTAAACCGGAGAAAGAGCTATTACGGATTTTATTTCGGAAGGACGATAAAGTTTGGATGCGTTCAAAACAGCACCTCCTCCCATGCTCGAGCCTAAAATGGTAATACTTTTTACAAAATCCAGACTTTTAACAAAATTAATTGCGCCTATAATATCCTCTCCATAAGCATTTAATCCTGCGCTTCCCGGTTTTGAATTTCCGTATCCCCTGAAATCGAAAGTTAACGAAGATATTTTGCTTTTCAGCAGAACGTCGCACAGGTCGTAATAGCTTTCTTTGTTAAAAACTTTTCCGTGGGCAAGTATAACTATATCGGGATATGAACCGAACAAAGACCCGCATAATAAACCGCCGTCGGCAGACCCGAAATCGACGTCTTTAAAATTCATATTCATATGCTTTTACCTCGAACTTCTTATACAATAAATTATACCACATTATACTAAATATTTAAATATAGGCTGTTTATTGGCAAGAACTTCGTTGACCCTTCCGACCTTTGTTTTTTGGGGAGACTTAACCGCTTTAGACTTTTTGGTTTTAAATTTTATTTCTTTTACCGCTTTTATAAAATTATCCAGCGTCCTCACGGATTCGGTTTCGGTAGGCTCTATCATAATAGCTCCGTGTATATTTTTCGGAAAATAAACCGTCGGCGGATGGAAACCGTAATCGATTAAAAGTTTTGCCAGTTCGATAGTCGATACCCCGCTTTCTTCTATGGCTTTATCGCTAAAAACGCATTCGTGCATACAAAACCCTTCTTCGAAAGGGTCTGAGCCGGACAGTATTTTGCCGAGCTTCTTCTTGACGTAGTTTGCGTTCAGCACGGCAATTTCGCTGACGGAACCAATGTTTTCCCTGCCCAGCGAGAGAAGATAGGCGTATGCCCTGAGTACGACCGCAAAGTTGCATAAAAACGGCGTCATCCTTCCTATGGAATTTTTTTTGTCTTCCGATAATTCGTAAACCGGACGTTTAAAATTTTTATCCGCGCTTA
>JAJYZM010000113.1:0-2157 GCA_021799935.1 bacterium
TTGAGGTATGCGAAAATAACGGCTACGGTGTATATAGGGCTTGTTCCTATGTCTCCGAACACGATGCCGAGGGCTTTTAGCGATTTATTTTCCGCTAAAGATTTTTTAACGTTGTCTATGCGCAAGTTGTTCAATTTTAAAAACTAGATTTAAGATTTAGAATTTATATATATGGTTACATTTAATATAAAGACATCATTATATTACTTTTAAAAAAAAATGAAAGATAAAAAAGAGGCAGGTTTTTACATTTAAATAAAACTACGGTATAATTTAATAAATTAAAAAGAATTTAAAGTTCTGCAAAATGCGGAGGCGGCTGTCGCTTGAATAAAAACGGATTCAGTCTTATAGAAATAGTTTTTACGATTATTATAATCGGACTGGCTATGGGCGCGATAACCGAAAGTTTTATCGCAGGCTCGGCAAAGAGCGTGAATATCGTAAACGAGGAAACGGCGGTTAATGTTGCAAAGCGGGAAATGGCGGCGCTGAATTACTGCCGGAACGGGGGACCGCTGACGAGCGGAGTGTGCAAGGCGTTTCAAACCGGTGTTGGGTCAGGGTCTTCACCGTGGATAACAACTTCTAATTTGTCAAATTTCGCGCCTCCTCAAAAAACCGTTATAAACTACGAATGTTTTAATACTACGGTTACCGCGAGTAACGTTAATTTTAATGATGTCAGCGGAATAGGAACTATTAGCGGAAGCCCGACCAATTTCATACAGACCATAGTTCAAACCGGCTGGTTTGCGGCAAACGGCGGAGGAACTTCTTGTCCGGCGGCTCCGGCAAATTACCCATACGTGACTCTTTCGACGGTTTATGCGGATTATTAACGATTCGTCATTCCCGCGAAGGCCGGTTTTCAAAAAACTAAGTATTGTCATTCCCACGAAAGGGTATGCGGTGAAGAAAAATTTTAGTTATTGTCATTCCCGCGAAGGCGGGAATCCAGAAAAGTATTAAAGAATGAAAAATTATTATGTCTATATCCTGAGCAGTAAACGTAACGGCACTTTATATACGGGTGTTACTTCGGATATTGTTAAAAGGGTTTATGAGCATAAACAAAATGTTGTCGAGGGTTTTACGAAGAAGTATAACATTCATATGTTAGTTTGGTACGAGATACATGATTCCGCAGAATCGGCTATTAATAAAGAGAAACAGATAAAAAAATGGAAGAGGACATGGAAATTAAAATTAATTGAAAAAGACAATCCTGAATGGATAGATTTATATGAAAGTATATGTTAATAACAAAGACTGGATTCCTGCTTTCGCAGGAATGACGACAGGGCTTTCGCAAGAATGACAAGGTATATTCTTAAATTTTTATGAAAATGATAATGAAGACTTTGAATAGTATTAAAAAAAATAGGGGCGGGTTTACTCTTATAGAATTAGTGATGACTATACTGCTTATCGGCATTCTGTCCATAGGGCTGTACGAGGTCGTGATTTGGGGAATAAGCGATTACGTTACCAACGAGCGGTATCTTCATTCAAACAATTCGATGACGTATGCTATGATGACGATAAGGAGAAGCATGGCAGGCGCGGCTATGCCCACGGCGTCTATCAATCCTTCGGGCGCATATTACTGTAAATTATCGAATTCGATTAATCCGGCGACTACCGGGAATCCGCCGATTGTTACCGCTAATCTGGCGGGGCAGACTGCAACCTGCGGAGGAACTGGTCAGCCCGTATGCGACGAGACGGCTTTTTACCAGAATATAACCGGAACGGCAAATCAGCAGCTCGTCGTGTTCTGCGTGAATAACAATATATTATACGAAGAGATCACCAATGGAACGGGGACGACATCTTATCCGATTGCGGATAATATTAGCGGCATTAGTTTTTAGCGCGGCGCGCGCAAACGCCGTTAATTTTTTTAAGGAAGCAATAAAAATGAGACGGTTTTTTCTTATCTTATTAATCGGAATAATATCTGCGATACTGCTCTTTAGCGTTTTTAAAACGAACAGAGTATATGCCGGAACCTGCTCTGCTCCTACGCAGAGTCAGCTTTTGAGCATGACGACCGGAACGCAGGTTTATAATGCCGTCAGTTGTTTATCTAATAAAGATTTGTACAGTCTTTTATATCCATTGAGTCCCGGCCAGACAAACAGCGTTCTTTCG
>JAJYZM010000113.1:2167-4915 GCA_021799935.1 bacterium
AAGCGGAAAACAACTAAATTCGGTTTTATCTATCTTGAGTCCGGCAGACCTTTACGGAGTTTTAATTCCGTTAAGTTCCGGTCAGCTTAACGGAATTTTGTCGACATTATCCCCGAAACAATTTTATAATCTACTGCACCCGTTAAATTCGAATCAGTTATATTATCTGTTGAACACATTAACGAGTAGTCAACTTTATACGCTGTTGAACTCATTGAGCAAAAAGGAGTTAAATAAATTATTATCAAAATTAACCGACGTAGAATTGTATCTTTTGCTTTCCAACCTTAATTCCAACCAGCCGCTAAATTTAAATTGGCGAAATGATTGGCGTTATTTTTTGGGTGGAATTTTGAATAATATTCTTGGAATTCAACCTAAACCCCAACCTGCAAGACCAAAACCGAAAGGAGGTAACGGCAATGGCGGAGGTAACGGCAATGGAGGAGGAGGCGGCAATCCGTCGCCCACGGCACCCGCTTGCTATCAGAACCTTTCAACCAACGTATATAACTGCAACATCAATATTACGATAGCTACGCAGGCGCCTAACGAACCTTTGTATTGGCAATCCGGCGGGGTTTCCGTAACCGTAGCAAATCCGAAGTAATAAGTTTATATATACTACGAGATTGCTTCGTCGCTAACGCTCCTCGCAATGACGCAGGAAAATAATGGAATCCGATTTATTCACTCCAGCGGGCATAAAAGCTTCACTTTTATAAACGCCCGCCTCCGTATTCTCACTCCTGCCTGCATTTGATGGAATATTACCCCTTATTTCCCTGTCCCCGCCTGCATTTTCCTGAATTTTAACAAAAACGTAACATAAATTTAACATAATTGAAATATAAATTTCATAATCCTGCAACTAAATTTATGATATAAATAAAAACTCGCACTTTAATGTAAATTATAATTATTCATTAATAAATTATAAAAAATTAAATTAAAGGAGGCAGGGTTTTTATGGACGGAAGAAAACTGCGCAGGAAAAGAAAAACTAAATTAAAACAGGGTAAGGGTAAAATCAGCTTTCAGGAGTTTATAGACGGGATAAACGGCGTTCTGAACCAGAGAAAAGAAATGGAAGATTTGTTCGGCAGGGTTTTGATTTTAAATTCCGAAAGCGTCTTAACCGAAATGGAGATAAAGAGGAAAAATAACGAAATCCTGCAGGCGCGTATGCGGGCCAAGGCGGAAGAAAATAATGCCGGAAGCGTAGATGATAAAATAAACGCAGAGTTATAAAGCGGAAAAAGAATAACGGGGGTCTAGTTTTTAAATCTGGATTTAGAGTTGACAATATGTTTTTAAGCGCATATAATTATAGCATACAAAGGAGAAATACAACATGCGCACAACATTAAACATACCGGACGATTTGATTAGCGAAGTCCAAAAAATTTCAGGGGAAAAATCAAAAACAAAGGCAATAGTGAAAACTATGAAGGAATATATAAGGCAAAAAAAATTAACGGAGCTTCTTGCCCTAAAAGGAAAAATTAATATAGATTATGATTGGGAAGCGGAAGAAAAGTCGGAGATAAATTCCCAATCCGAGAGAGGAAAGTTTATTGAAAAATAAACATAAGCGCGTCTTGGTCGATACAAGCGTCTGGATTGAATTTTTCAGGGCAAATTCTTCGGTAAGCAATAATCTAGAACTGCTTCTCATCGCCGATTTAGCGGAGGTTTGCGGCGTCGTTTTATTTGAATTATTGCAGGGAATTAAATCCGAGCCGGAAAAAATAAAAATTAAAGAGATTTTATTAAATTTACCGTATGTCGAGGTAAATAAAATTATATGGCAAAAATCCGCTGAAATTTCTTCAGATATAAAAAAGAAAGGTTTTACCGTTCCATTTTCCGATATTTTAATCGGAGCATTAGCTATAGAAAACAACTTTTCCGTTTTTACCTTAGATAAACATTTTGAATTAATTTCGGGATTAGAACTATACAAAATTTGAAATAAATTAATAATTGTTGAAAAGAAGATAGATACACTATGCAATGTGTATAATGAGGTGTAAAAAAAAGTTAGTGAACTTATCTTTAAAAGAATATTAGACGCATTTAATTATATAATAATATTAATATGTTTTTATCGGCGGCAAGATATTTTAAAAAGAAGGTTATCGGTTCGAATAAGGGTATTTCGATAGTACTGGCGATTATAATTATTATAGTGCTGGGGCTGGCGGGGTCTATTTTCGCCTATCTGACGTCGAGCGGCAATATTACTTCGAGGTCAAATTTAACGAGCGCGGCGGCGAAGTATGCCGCAAAGTCGGGGGTGGAGATAACGTTTTACGAACTGGAAAACAATTATCCCGCAGGTTTTAGTCCAGCCAATCCAAATATTTCTATGTGTCCGGCAAATCCTCCCTATCCAGTTTTACCGCCCGGCGTAACCGGCGGTCCTCCAAGCAATATTCATTATCTTTTAGGTAATAATCTGCAAGGCAGTCTGCCTCAAAGTTCTAATTATACTCCGACGTTTTGCGCGGTAGAGGGTAAATTAAGCGGAGGCGGAAACTGCACTTACTACGTCATTACTTCCAACGGCTTTGCGGGCGGAACGGAAAGAGAGGTTACGGCGGAGGTTGGTTATAAAATGGGCGGAGGCGGCTGCACCGGTATTTACGTCGAAACCGAACTCCCTAACGGCTAAAATTATGGAAAAAATAAACATAGCGAAACTTTATAAAATTTAAGAGGCATTTATGCTGAATACCGTACTTT
>JAJYZM010000114.1 GCA_021799935.1 bacterium
ATTTTTTCCTCTCCGCTTCAAATAAACGTTCTCTTTCCGAAAGTTTGCCTATTTCTTTGCGCATAGAGTCCAATTCTGCTCTAATTTCGTCTCTGTCAATTTCAGTTTCCGGTTTTTCGCCTTCCTGCTCCAGTAATTCTTCCAGCCTTTGCATGCCTATCGCCATTAAACTTTTTAAGGATGAGCGGTCTATAATTTCGTTTTCCAACTGCGTCCTTTTTTGTATAATTTCCTTATAATTTTCCATATCTTTTCCGACAATCGCCGCTATAGCTTTAATTTCTTCTTTTAATTTTTTAACTTTTTTTACGTCGAGATAACTGCCGGCTTTAAACTCGCCGAAAAAAACCGGAAAATCGCCGCCGTCTGTTTCATTTGTTTTTGCTAAAAGTTCTTTAAAAAACGATAAATATTCTTCTCTTCCGAGATTAACGACTTTAAGCACTTCACCTTTTTTGTTCTTTATCTGAACGTATATATCCATAATTAATTATAATATTATTTAAAACATATTAATGCGACTTTTATCATTTTGCCGCATCAATTTTCAAAAGGATTAATATGCACCATAACGTCGTTTATATAAATATTAGACGACATAAGACTGCTCTTAACGTTTTCCGCAATATCGTGGGACATTTTGACGGTCATATTTTGATTGATTTCTATTTCTACGTCTATATAAAAATAGGGACCGGATTTTCTTACTTTTATATCCGTAATTCTTTCGACCCCCTTTACGGAAGTAATTATATTTTTTATCTTATCGACGACAAAAACCGGGGGGCTTTCATCCATAAGATTGCCTATAGACTCCTTTATAAGTTTTACGGCAAGCCGGAATATAAAAAAACTGACCACTATTCCTGCTATAGGGTCCATATAGTAATAACCTTTTATGGCAAAAATAATCCCTATTACTACGGCTAAAGATACTATAACGTCGCTCCTGTGGTCGTAGGCCGTGGCGATCAATCCGGTCGATTTCAAAAGCTTGCCCCACCTTAGTGTCCATTTATACAGTATCTCTTTAATTACTATAGTCGCAAGGGCTACTATTAAAGTATCCAAAGCCGGTTTTTCGAATTTATGAAAATAAATTTTGTAAACGGAAACGCCTATTATCGAAAATCCAAAAAGAATTAATATCAATGCTACGATGAAAGTCGCAATCATTTCGGCTTTTGCGTGACCGTAAGGATGTTCTTTATCCTGGGGCTTGCTAGATATCTTAAAGGACGCGTAAACGACAAATCCGGCAAATATATCGGAGAGGGAATTAAAGCCGTCGGCTACAAGCGCTTCGGAATTTCCGACGATTCCCACGTAAAATTTGGCGATAGTTAATATTAAATTTACGAAAATACCGACGTAGGAAATAAATTTTAATTTGTTGAATATATTTTCGCGGCTGATATTTAAAGGTTTCAAATTTTAAATATATAAACGGTTTATATTAATTAATATTGCGGATTGCACCGGCCAGCGCCGTTTCTATAGCAACCGGATAAATTTTATGTTCCGCTTTATGAACTTTTGCCTCTAAAGATTCCATGGTATCAGAATCGTCTATCTTAACGATTTCCTGGCATATAATCGGACCGGCATCTATTTCATGAGTAACGTAATGGACGGTAACTCCAGTATATTTTACTCCATACTCGAATGCCTTTTTTATCGCATCCCTGCCTTTAAAGGCGGGAAGCAGGGAAGGATGAATATTGATTATTTTATAAGGAAATTTCGAAACAAATTCTTCCGAAAGTATTTTCATAAAACCTGCCAAAATTATATAATCGGCTTTATACTTTTTAATTATGCCTTCAAGTTCGCTTTCAAAACGTTCTCTTTCTGAAACGGAAGCATAAGGCAAAAAAAGTGCAGGGATATCCGGCGCCGCTTTTTTAACCTTGTCTATAACCGGTGCACCCTCGATATTTGAAACTACGGCCGATATATTAATTAAACTTGAACCGGTTTTATTAATATAAAACCGGTTAATTAAATTTAAGGCGTTTGACCCGTTTCCGGAAGCTAAAATGATACAATTTTTTTGCATTTTTTTATTTATAACAGGTTTACGGCGGGATTATCCGCAAAGGTTTTAGAACCGGTTATTTTGCCTATATTGTAAGACCTGAAACGCTTTGAATTGAAATATAGCGCCTCGTTTATAAAGGAAATCACTTCGTCCGCTTTACCGTTTTCCACCACTAAAATTAAACCTATGCCTGCATTAAAAACCCTGTAAAATTCAGTTTCGTCCAACCCTCCATTTTCTTTCAGTAGTTTAAAAAGCTCCGGTAAACTCCATGAATTTTTGTCGATTTCGGCAACGGTATTTTCCGGAAGTATCCTGACCAAATTTTCCGGTATTCCTCCGCCTGTTATATGGGCTACTCCTTTAATTTTAAATTTTCCTTTTAGCGACAGGATAAGTTCCGAATAAATAATAGTTGGCTCCAAAAGGGCTTCTTTTACCGTTTTTCCGTCTTTAAGCAAAGGTTCGTTTATATTTAAACCCATCATTTCAAAAACAATCTTTCTGGCAAGCGAATAGCCGTTGGAATGAAGTCCGCTCGAAGCTATTCCGATGATATTATCTCCTTCTTCAATTTCCTTTCCGTCGATAATTTCGTCTTTTTCTACTATTCCTACCGCAAAACCTGCCAAATCATATTCTCCGGAACTGTAAAAAGACGGCATTTCCGCCATTTCTCCGCCCAGAAGCGAACACTTTGCTTCTTTGCACCCTACGGTTATTCCTGTAACTATTTCTTTAATAATATCAGGGTTTAAATTCGAGGTCGATATATAATCCAGGAAAAAAAGGGGCTTTGCTCCAAGACAGGCGATATCGTTAATACTCATAGCTACCAGGTCTATTCCTATCGTATCGTGTTTGTTTGCGGCAAAAGCTATCTTAAGTTTAGTGCCTACGCCGTCGGTTCCGGAAACCAGAACGGGATTTTTATAATTAAGTTCTCCTATAGAAAATAGAGAGCCGAACAAACCGAAATTATCTATCGCGCCTTTGGTGTAAGTGCTTTTTACCATAGAAGCGATATCAGAAACGGCTTTTTTTCCGGCTTCTATATCTACGCCAGCTTTTTTATAATCCATAATCGTATGATTTTATAATTTTTTATAAATTTTGTAAAGCGGCGGTTTGCCTATATTGAAAAATAATCTTTTTATGGTATATTTAAAAATAGGTATATTAAATATATTATTTTTCGTTAAGGAGGTTAAATTATGAAAAAAATTGTAAAATTTGACCCTTTTTATCCTATAAGGAGCGAAATTGAAAAAAATTTTTTCGATTTTTTTAACCCTGTTTCAAGAAACACGGCCGGTTACATAGAGCCGGCGGTGGATGTCGTAGAGCAGGACGAAAACATCATCGTTAAAGCCCAGGTGCCTGGGATACCTAAAGAAAATATCTTAATAGAGGTCAACGGCGACCAGCTTACGATAAAAGGGGAACACAAGCAGGAAAAAGAAGAAAAAAAGGAAAATTTCTACCGGCAGGAAATTCAATACGGTTCTTTTTACAGGATAATAGATCTGCCATCCGAGGTTGAAAAAAACGAAGCTGGAGCATCATTAAAAGAAGGAGTGTTGGAAGTAATCCTTAAAAAAAGCAAAACTTCCGCCCCAAAAAAAATAGAAATCAAATAAACTGCTTAATCTTGCATTTAAAGAAGATTATCGGTAAAAATTACGGGAGAAAATTCCGATATTTTATCGGGGGATTCTCCCGTTCCTATAAATCTTACGGGAAGGTTAAGCCTGTGTATTATATCTATTATAATGCCTCCTTTCGCCGAACCGTCTAATTTTGTAATTATAACCCCGGTAATATCCATAATAGCCTTAAACTGCTCAACCTGAACTAAAGAATTCTGTCCTAAGCCCGCATCTATAACAATCAGAACTTCATCCGGCTCTTTGCCCGAAGACTTCGATACAACCCTTTTTATTTTTGACAGCTCTTCCATAAGATGCTTCTTATTATGCAGTCTGCCTGCCGTATCTATAAGTAGAAGATTATAATCTTTTTCTTTAAACCGTTGGACAGCGTCATGCGCTATGGATGCCGGGTCCTGATTTTCTTTGCCCGAAACTACCTCTATGCCCGTTTTCATACCCCACAATTCAATCTGTTCTTTTCCAGCCGCCCTGAAAGTATCGCATGCCGCTATAATAACTTTTTTGCCTCTGTCCGCATAATATTTGCCGAGCTTCCCAACGGTCGTAGTTTTCCCTACACCGTTTACGCCTACTATAATAAAAATACTTTTTTCGCCGTCAGCTTTTATTTCCGGAAACTCTACCGATATTTTAGAAATTATTTCTTCTTTCAACGCCTGTTTTATAATATCAGGCGTCGGGTCTTTAATTTTTAAAGCTCTTTTTTTTACTCCTTCTATGAGCTCCGAAGCCGTCCGGTAAGATATATCCGATAAGACTAATGCCTCTTCAATTTTATCTATATCTGCGCTCTCGATTTTACCCGAACTAAAGATAGAATTTATTTTACCCGATAATTCCTGCTTCGTCTTTTTAAGACTTTCCGCTAAATTTTTGAATTTTTCAAACATTTTCATTAATATCTAACTCCTTTTGTTTTTTTTAATTCATTGAAACGGATACGATTCCGGAAATGCCCGGATGCTTGGAAGTGACGCCAAAAATGTTTTTTCCTATTTCCATGGTTTTTTTATTATGCGTTACTAAAATTATCTGGGAATAATTGGATATTTCCTCTATTAATTTATTGTATCTGGCATTATTTGCATAATCTAAGGGGGCATCCACTTCGTCTATAACGCAAAAAGGGGTTTTTTTCACTAGAAAAATCGAAAACAAAAGGCTTACCGCTACGAGAACCCTTTCTCCCTGCGATA
>JAJYZM010000115.1 GCA_021799935.1 bacterium
GTCAGGGGTATTCCGGCATAAGCGGGAACGGCAAAAGAAGAAGAAATGCCCGGTATTACCTCGAAAGGGATTTTGTCCTTAAATAACCTTTCGGCTTCTTCGCCCCCCCTTCCAAAAAGGTAAGGGTCTCCGCCTTTAAGCCTTAAAACGATATTATTGGTTTTTGCTTTTTCCGAAAGAAGTTCGTTAATGGAATATTGCGGAAGGGTATGATTGGAAGATCTTTTGCCTGCATAGATTATCTCGCACCCGTCTTTTGCGTAAGATAAAATTTCCTCGGAAATAAGGCTGTCGTAAACTATTACGTCCGCTTCACCGAGAATTCTTTTAGTTTTAAGAGTAAGGAGTTCGGGATCGCCTGGTCCGGCGCCCGCAAGATATACTTTGCCGGTTTTCTTCCTGTTGTCTGTTTTAATATCTTTTTCAGCCTTTTTTGTTTTCATCGAATTTTACGTTCCTTTTTATTTTATAAATTATTTTTGCTCAGTATTTCAAAAGCGCCTTTATCTATAAGCCTTAAAGCTAAACTTCTGCCTATATTCTCGTAATCGTCCTTAGCGCCTTCGAATTCATCCTCTAGATATTCCCCCTGAACGTTTGAAACGAAACCTTTAATGCGCATAATATCGCCTTTTAAATAAGCGTACGCTCCCACCGGAGACGCGCATCCGCAGTTTAACTCCCTGATGCAGGCTCTTTCGGCGAAAACGGCGGCATAAGTATCCCGGTCGTTCAAAGGCGCGATTATTTCTTTAACGTCGGACCTGACGGTTTTATGCTCAATAGCTATTACTCCCTGTCCGCACTGGGGAATGAATTTGACAGGGTCTAAATATATATCGATATAATGTTCGAGATTGAGCCTTATAAGCCCCGACGAAGATAAAACAATAGCGTCGAAGAAACCGTTTTTGAGTTTTTCGAGCCTCGTGTCGATATTGCCCCTTAACGGTTCGAATATAAGGTCGTCCCTTAACCGCGCCATAAGAGACCTTCTTCTCAGGCTCGAAGTTCCGACGATTGCCCGGCTTTTCAACAGCGATGCGAAATTTTCGGTATAACCTTCTCCGAATGTTTCCGGCTTGTCTTTTAAAATTACGCAGTCTCTCGGGTCGTCCCTTTTTAAAGCCGCGCCTAATATTAAGCCGTCAGGTATGAGCTGCGGAACGTCTTTCAGGCTGTGAACCGCAATATCGACTTCCCCGCTGAAAAGGGCTTCTTCTATTTCTTTTACAAACAAGCCTTTCCCGCCGAAACTGCTTAAAGACGCGTTTAAAATTTTATCTCCCGAAGTTTTTATTGTTATTATTTCTATGTCTATATCTTTTGAAAGCCCGCCGTAATATTCGGACAGCCTTTTTTTAACTAAGTTAGCCTGATATAAAGCAAGTTTGCTTCCTCTCGTTCCTATTTTTATTTTCAAAATTTACCTTTATTTTATAAGTTTTATATATTTGCCGACGTTTTCATCTTTCCCGAGTTTATCCGTACCGGTCAAATCTTCCGAATCAAGGTTAAAAAGGGCTTTGAGCGTTTCGATAGAATTTGCCCCTTCGGGGTTTGCGGACGCTTTTTTTATAAGCATAGTCGGCTCGTGCAGAATTTTATTCGTCAAAGAATTTATTACTAAATCTTTTTCCTTTTTGTCGCCGATATATCCGGATAATTCAATTTCTAATATATCTTTTACCTTTTTTCTCAAAGAAATTATAACCGGCACGACATTCAAGGATTCTTTCCAGTTCATGAAGTCTTTAACTGCGGTTTCTACGAATTCCTTAGCGGCATCAGCTTCCTGTTTCCTTATTTCTATGTTGCCTTCTATCATCTTCCCTATGTCGTCTATATCGAACAGATAAACATTAGGTATTTTGTTAATTTCCGGGTCTATATTTCTGGGCATTGAAATATCGATTAGAAATAAAGGCCTCTGCTTGCGGATTTTTATAACCGGTAAAATATCGGGATATTTTAAGACATAATCTTCGGAGCCGGTAGAGCATAAAACTATATCGGACTGCGGCAAAAGTTTATAATATTCTGAAAAATCTATAACGTTTAAATAGTCTCTTTCGGCCGCGGCAAAAGATTCTTCTACGAATTTATCGGCATTTTCTTTTGTCCTGTTTGCAATATAAATGTTGCGCACCCCGTATTTTATAAAATGCTTAACGGTAAGCTTTCCCATCTCGCCTGCGCCGAGAAGCAGAACTTTTTTCTCCTCTAAACTGTTAAATATCTTTTTTGAAAGCTCGACTGCGGCATAACTGACCGAGACTGGAGAAGCCGCTATTCTTGTTTCCGTTCTGACCGTTTTAGCGCAGTTAAAAGCCTTGTGAAATAATTTATTTAGAAACCTGCCGCTACTTTTAAATTTACAGGCTTCGTTGTATGCCTCCTTCAGCTGTCCTAATATCTGCGGTTCGCCTATTACCATAGAATCCAAGCTTGAAGCCACGCTGAATAAGTGCCTTACCGCATCTTCATTGAGATACATATAGAAAATATTTTCTTCTGCGGCATCCCCGAAAAAATATTTTGCTATATAGTTTTTAATTATATGGCCGCCTTGGCCCTGCACCCATGAAGACAGATTCATTATAAACTCGGACCTGTTGCAGGTAGTAAGGATTACGACCTCTTTAACGAAAGGTCTGCCGTTTTCGTCTTTCAGGTCAAGCAGTTTATAGATATAATCCTGCCTTAATTCAACGGTCAGGAGTTTTTTGGAAACCGTTTCCCTTTCGCCGATTTCTGCCGATTTATGATTTAATCCTATTATTAAAATATCCATATGATTATTTTAAATTTATTCGAATCCGTGAAATGACGGAAACAAATAAAAAGAAAAACTTAAACTAAAAAGTATAAGTAAAAAGCCAGCAACGCTGAAAATAGCGGCCCTCTTTCCCCTTAAGCCCTTTGCCACTCTCTCGTGCAGGAGAACTGCATAGATAAGCCATGTTATCAGTGACATAATTTCAATAGGCTTTACTATTATAAAAGTCCTGAACAAGGAACCCGACAGATATATGCCCATAACTATGCCTAACGTTATAAACGGAAATCCTATTTTTAAACATTGATAATTAATACTATCCAGCAGTTCTAAATTATACCCTCTGCCAGAATTTATATCTAAAATTTTCAGATTCTTCTTACTCTTGATTTTTCTTTCCTGAAAAATATATATTAAAGAAACTATAAAAGCAAGGGCAAAAAACGAATCGCCTATCAATATAAGAACTATATGGGTTAAAAGAATAGTTCTGTCCGTATTCAGCATATCGGGTTTTATATGAATATGCGGAACAAAAAAGCCTACCAGCAAATTCAGCGCGACTAAAGGCGTAATATATAAAAGAATATACTCGGCTTTATAAAAAAGAGCGAACAGTACGACTATAAACATAAGTATCCATGCATTGAAAAATACGAATCTGTCCATATGAACCGGCACGGTGAGTCCTTTTACGCTCAAAAAAATAAAAAATATCAATGTTTGAACGGCAAAACCGGCATAAATTAAAGAAAGGAAGAGTTTATACATTTTCTTTTCTTTAAATAAAAGAGGTATGTAAGAAAATATATATACGGCAACGGGAATTAAATATAATTCTTTAAGCATTATTTACGCCCTCTTAAGAAAATCGCTTATAAAAAGACTGACATCCGAAAATCTTTTATCTCTGACAAGTTCGTAAAGGTCGGAATTGATTAATTCGTCGAATAGTTTTTGATTCCTGCTTTGCGGGTATTTTTTCATTTTAATCTCTTTTCTTATAAATCCGAGAATTTTAACATATGTATCGTATTCTTCTCCGTAAACTTTTTCTAAATCTTCCCTGATTTTTCTGGCAAGCCTTGGGCTGTGTCCGCTTGTAAAAACGGCTATATCGAATTCCCCTCTCGAAACAAGCGCGGGAAGAGTAAATGTGCAAAATTCAGGCTTGTCCGCAACATTTATTAAAATATTTTTTTTAACGCACCGTTTAAAAAGGCTTCCCTCCATTTTTTCGTTCTTTTTTCCAGGAGAAACCGCGCAAAAAACGGCAAACGCACCTTTTTCGTCGCCTGTTTTATATGCTCTTTCGACCCATTCTATTTTAGACTTTTTAACGTATTCTTTTATTTCGCCGGATATTTCTGGAGCCACCAAAACTATATCGGCCTCTCTTTCAATAAGCCTGTCCACTTTTCTGGCGGCGACCGTTCCGCCGCCTACAACAAGAACTCTCCTTCCCGATATATTGAGATTAACCGGATAATATTTCATTAATTCTCTCCAAAAACTATAGCGGAGAACGTGCATATATCCGCCCCGTTTTTATAGGCGTCGGGCGGAAGGCCCGCCTTCATCGAAACCGCCTCCAGAAAGCCCTCTTTATCCATATTGCATTCCGTAGCGACCTGCGGAAGCAAAACTCCGTGGCACGGCCCTTTTATGAGATATAAGCCGTGCTTTCCTATTTCGATATTACCTATGCTGTCTATCTTTTCTAGCGGCGTTAAAACCGATATCTCGATTTTTATTTTTTGCAGTTCCGCATTATTTAACGGCATAAATCTCGGGTCGCTGAAAGCCGCTTCTTTTGCCATACTATAAACATTCTGGTAAATCGGGACGCCGAAATTAAAATTGCCTATGCATCCTCTTAACTGTTCTCCTCCGGTTTTAAGAGTTACGAACACTCCCGCTTTAGTTTTAAGATTATCCGTCAGCGAAGATGCCAGCTCATTAGAATTTATAAACAGGTCTATGCTTTTATTAAAGCTGTCTTCTATAGATTTTCTTGCTATTTTTACGAGAACAGATTTTTCGTCTTCCGTTAAATCGAAATATTTCATATTAACCGCCTCCGCTTCCGCATTTTAAGCGGACTTAATCCTGTTCCGCCTTAATTATTAA